>CBDUKC010000058.1:0-13442 GCA_965367705.1 uncultured Maribacter sp.
TGTTCATCTGAAAATTGACGGTTGTGATCTACAAAAGTTCTACAATTATTGTGACTGGCCCACACGGGTCCCTTGTAAACGCTCATCGTCTCCCAGAAACTTTGGTCGCAAAGATGGGTAGCATCCAAGATAAGCTTAAGTCTTTCAATTTCTTTAAGTAGTTCCTTGCCTTTGGTTCCGATACTCCCAATGGAGTTTGTTCCAAACGCATAGGTTCCAGGACCATAATGAGCTGGGCCTATGGCCCGTAATCCTTGCTCATAAGATTTTTCTAGATGGTCTAGATTCACAATAGAATCCGCTCCTTCTAAACTCAAAATATACCCTATGGGCGTATTTTCCTTGTCGTTTTTCCAATTGCTCAGGTGTTCTTTAAGTTGCTGGGCATTGGTAATCTGTATGAGTAGTCCATCGGCTTCCATCGCTCTGTACCAAGCCAATTGCCCTTGGGTCTGTGCCCATGCCTGGTGGGGGGAATTCCAACCCGGTAATGGATTGTTGGTATGCACATACCGTGCTATTTGTGTCGCCACACATAGCCCTATATTTCCTTTGCGCATCTCATCAAAAGAAACAGTATTGTTCCCGCGGTCGGGCTTATCTACCATTCCTATTTCGCTTTTTCGTATGTCTTCCACGGACCATCTAAGGTCTCTGTTCCATTCCATGGCATTCATGGACAGGTCTAAATGTGCATCAAAAATGAACATGCTTAAATTGTTAGTTTTTGATTTCGGGCCACCACGTTCCATTCTTGGGTGACTACTCCGTTTTCTACCACGAGCATACTATCGTATTTTGCTACAGTAGGGCAAATGTGCATGGGTACCGCGTAATGTTGATCACCAACATTAAGAATTTTAAGATCGTCATATTCCACAACCAGATGCTCTTCTGATTGTTTAATTTGCTTCCCATGTTCCAACGTTAGAAATTGAACCCTAGGGAAATCCATTTCTGGCGCAATTGATTTATGGCCTAGGTCAAAACATAAAATCCCTGCTTTTGGTTTGCTAATAATTCTTGTAAACAAAAGTGCTGCTGGAAGAAAATTCATTTCAGGGAAAAGTTTCCCATAACCGGCATCCCAAAGCAATGTTGTCCCTGGGCTGGCAATTACATTATCACGCTTGCAATGAAATGGAAAGGTTGGAGAACCTCCTGCAACAAGAATAGGTTCTGGGAGTCCGGCTTGTAGGATATGTTTTTTAAGTTCAAGTACTGTTTCGAAAGCTTTATCACAGTCAGACTTTCTAATTGCCACGTCCGTATTTCTTAGATGACCATCGTAGGTATGTAGGCCCTTGCTTTCTAAGTGGGAGTACTCAGAAATGACCCTATACAAATCTAGCGCTTCTTTGCCAGGTGCAATTCCGGTACGGTGCATCCCTACGTTCAAATCAATATATAAAGGCAGGATTATGTTATGTAGCTCCGCAAGTTTTCCCAGTTCGTCCGTGGTTGCTAGGTTGTCTACTAGGGTTGCGAATTTTATATTAGGATATGTTTTTATCAATGTAATTAAGCGCTCTTGATTCGCTCCAACGGGTTGCATTGCCAAAAGGACATCGGGAGCACCACAATCTGCTAAAAGTTCTGCCTCGGCTATTGTGGCACACTTGAACTTAGAAATACCTTTTTTTAGCTGCATACCAATAATTTCGGCATTCTTGTGCGTTTTAATATGTGGCCTAAGGTTCTCTGGTCCTCCTGCCATTTGCAACATGGTATTTATATTATGTTGTATTCGCTCAGGATATACCAATAGAGAAGGGGAGATTAACCTATCGGTTTTAGTAATACGGTACCATTGATCTTGGCTCATCTATTTTTATTTATGAAGTTCGAACATTGCCTCTATTTCCACAGCGATACCACCAGGAAGCATCATACCTACAGCGCTGCGAACACCAACACCATCTTCTAGACCAAATACATCTGCCATTAGTTCGCTGTACCCGTTAATAACAAGAGGATGGTCACCAAAATCGGGAGTACAGTTTACCATACCCAAGCTTTTGACAAGGCGCTTGATTCGATCAATATCACCAAAGTGTGTGCTTATGGTCGCAAGCATTGTTAGTGCGGTTTGATGAGCAGCAGCTTTTCCTTCTTCGAGCGTCAAATTATCACCAACACGACCAACAATCAAGGTCCCATCGGTACGCATACAGCCTTGTCCGGAGACGTAAAGAAAATTATCCACTACCAATACTGGTTTATATAGACCTGCCGGTGGCGGAGCGGGAGGGAGTTGTACTCCAAGTTGTTTTAATCTTTCTGATGATTTCATATATTAGGGTTTCAAGGTTAAAGTTAAACAAACTTCCTTCCCTTGTGGGAGGGTTGGGGAGGGGAATTTCAAATAAAGATATCCAAAACAAGGACGCCGATCAACCCCATAACTCCAACGGTCGTTTCCATCACAGTCCATGTTTTAAGGGTGTCCTTTACAGATAGGTTAAAATATTCTTTAAAAAGCCAAAAGCCACTATCATTTACATGAGAAAGCATTAAACTTCCTGACCCAATAGCCAGTACCATAAGTTCAGGACTAACGTTTGCTCCGCTTGCCAAAGGAAGTACAATACCGGCAGCAGTGAGTCCGGCTACCGTTGCAGAACCTACGCAAACCCGTATGATGGTAGCAATTAGCCAAGCCAAAATAAGAGGTGAGATAGAGGAGCCTTTGAGCATCTCTCCAATGTATTCACTAACACCACTATCTATTAAAACCTGTTTTAACGCGCCAGCTCCCGCAATAATGAGCAATACCATGGTGATTCCCGTTATGGCGCTCGCAACAGAATCCATAACCTCCTTCATTTTTTTCCCTCTTGCTAGCCCTAAGGTATAGATGGCCACTAATACCGAAATCAACATGGCTATTACTGGATTCCCAATAAACAAAAGTATGTTAAGTATGGCCGAGTCTTCTGGAAGCAACAAGCTTGCTATGGCTGCAATACCAATCAAAATAACCGGGAGTAATGCAGTAAAAATACTTATTCCCGTACCAGGCATTTCTTCTTCCTTTAAAATAGTAGGGTTAATAAATTCTTTTAGAGGAGTGGCTTTAATATTCTTCATTGTCCTAGACAGTAACGGACCGCCTACGATAATGGCGGGTATAGCGACCAGTATACCGTAAAACAATGTTTTTCCAATATCTGCTTGAAATATTTCTGCTATTGCTGTTGGTGCTGGATGAGGTGGTAGATAACCGTGGGTTACGGACAAAGATGCCAACATGGGTAGGCCTACATAAAGTAAAGGGAGTCCCGTCGCAGCGGCAATAGTAAAAACTAGAGGAATTAAGATAACAAAACCAACAGAATAGAACATGGGGATTCCAACAATAAAACCGGTAAGTACCACGGCCCATTGAATATTCTTCTTCCCAAATTTCTCTACCAATTTAGTGGTGATTCTTTGTGCCGCTCCGCTATCTGCAACTAATTTGCCCAACATGGCGCCCAAACCAAGGATAATGACCAAGAAACCAAGAATGTTACCGATTCCTTTCTGAATGGAGTCTACCACGGCTACCGGTTCCATGCCCTCTGCAATTCCAACGAATAGAGAAACTATAATGAAGGTTATAAATGGATTCAGCTTAAATCGTGCGATGAGGATAAATAACAACAGTATTCCTGAAATAACGATAAGCAGTGGCATAAACGTAGAGGTTGATTATTTTGTCTTCTAAGATACCACAAAAAATTACGCATCCTAAATTTTGAATAAAGGATGCGTAATAGTTCATATAGTTTCAAAATCAGGTTAGTCTATCTCCTCTGGGGAAAGCATTTTGTATACAATCCCTGCTAAAATAGCCCCAGCGATGGGTGCTACCCAGAACAACCAGAGCTGGTCTATCGCCCAGCCGCCAGCAATCAGTGCCTGGCTAGTACTACGTGCCGGATTCACTGAGGTGTTGGTTACTGGAATACTGATAAGGTGAATTAGTGTTAAGCATAAACCAATGGCTAAGCCGGCAAATCCACTAGGTGCTTTGGAGTGTGTAACCCCGAGGATAACGAATAGAAAAATGAAGGTCATTACTACCTCTATTACCAGTGCAGATAGCATTCCGTACCCTCCTGGAGAATGTTCACCATAACCGTTTGACGCAAATCCCCCTACTTCGAATCCTGGTTTTCCACTGGCAATTAAATAAAGAATTAGACCACCAGCGATTGCACCTAGCACCTGTGCAATAATATAAGGGACTACATCTTTACCTTGAAAACGTCCTCCCATCCATAACCCTATGGATACTGCGGGATTTAAATGGCAACCAGAAATATGCCCAATGGCATAAGCCATGGTTATTACCGTAAGTCCGAATGCTAGGGAAACCCCAACGAAACCTATCCCTAGTTCTGGGAATCCTGCGGCAAGAACCGCGCTTCCACATCCGCCCAATACGAGCCAGAATGTGCCAATAAACTCTGCTGTTAATTTTTTCATGTGTAAATAGTTTTGGTTAATTAATTAATTAAAATCCCACGCTACATTCTTTTAGGAACAATCAGGGATGATTACAGATTTAGAAACACTTTATTTATATAAGTCACTCATTTTGTGGTTATTCAAAAAAAGACGAACTACATAAATAAACCATTGATTTTCGTAAAATACTAAAAATCTTTATTGGTTACTTCCTTTTTTCGCTGTATTCAGATAGTCGTTGTGGACCTTCTAAAAGAACCCGAACTACTTTAAGTGTTCCGTCTGTAGTGGTTGCTATCTGCCATTTGATCAAGGAAATTTGGCTATTTTCAATTTCTATTCCCGTTATGCTTCGTGGATGTACACAGCTTCCATCGTTAAAAAAAGGAATGGCTCCCGGTTCTGGAAAACGTGGTCTGTGGGTATGTCCAACAATCGTAATCAAGAAATTGTGATTTACGATCCATTTTTTTATTCGGCGTTCAATCTTAATAAGTTCAGTATAGTTTTTGGCAGGGCTGGTAGGGTCGGCAATGCCCCAAATTTGTAGGGGTTTCCATAATACACGAACCAGAAAACGCCCCCAGCGCCAAAAGGTATAGTTCCACCAATCTGCTTGGTGACCATGGGTCAAGAATATTTCTTGGCCAGTTTTATTATAATCTAACACAATAGCTTCGTTATAGGTAATGCCTTCGAAAAGTTTTTTGTCCGTATCATCTATAGGTTCAAAGTAGCTGGAAAGATTTTTATCTACATATGATTTGTCTTTGTATACCATATCGTGGTTCCCCCAAATCATATGTAATCTTTTCTCTAAATGATATTTCCTTAAGAGTTTAAAAACATTTTTATGTGCTTCAAAAATGGATTCAAAACTATGGTTTTCCCATAATTCGTCTCCATCTCCTAATTCGCAGTAGTGAAAACCTTCTTTATGGTAATGGTTTAACGCATGAAAATAAATGTTTCTGTTATTTGCGAATTCATCAGCAAAACTATTGTCTCCTCTATGGCAATCACTAAACAAAATGAATTTAGAGGTGTCATCGAATGGGATGCGTTTTGCATTTTCATAAGCTTTAGAAAGTCGCTTTGCAGATGACATTGGTTTAATTTTTATAAATATCCGAAAAAGTGTCTAATATGGCGTTAGAACTTTTAACAAATAGCTGCGTATACTTTTGTAATTTTACAGACTAATTAGCGACTGAGAAAGGCATGATGAAAGGTAATGAGAAAATAATGCCATTAAAACCAATTATTAGTTTTGATAAACTATTAAGAAAGTATGATGTGCATAAAATTGGCAGCGATAAATTTTTGGCTAAACGAGCTAAGGAAATTCTAGAGGCACAGGCTCCTTACCCAGAACTTAGAGCCGGTTTTGAAGATGTTACTCTTTTAGATAAGCATAAAGAGGTCATAAGCCTAATTTTACAAGATAGTTTTTCTCCCTTACTTAGTGATAATGAAATTAAGGCGGCAGCCTTACCATACCACAATATATTTTTCAATACCACGAATAGGTTTCAGAAAATAATTAACGAAGCTGGACCAGGCTTTGTTCCAGTGATTAGAAATCAAGAAGAAGGTATCGATTATATTTTAGGCTGTATCGTAATATTGAATTTTCATTATGGATATCATTTTGACTTTAGTAGGCCATTTTTTTATGACATTCCAGATACCAATGGGGTAATGAAACATTATAGAATCCTGTATAACGCCGATTTTCTCGAAATCATACCCACGGATAAAGCAAAAGATATAACTCAAGAAGATGTTGATGCACTTTTAGAAAATCCCAACGATGTAGAATTATGGATGGAAAAAATACCACCAAATAGTTTTATTTCCAAGGGCTTTGTGCTCTCAAATATGTTCGATGTTACGGCAGAATATTCTATTTCTGAGATAAAATCTAAGTTGATTTCTAATGATAAAAGAGGTAATGATAATTTCATTTCCGATTTACAGGAAACTTTTAGTTCGTTCTTTCGGTCACCAGATATAAAAGTAGGATTCGTTATTTACAACTCTAAGGAAGACCAGTTTGAACCTGTCTATGGTAAAGGTATCAACAGTGTCATACTTAATGGTACTGATGAAAAAATTTGCAGTGAGGCACTTTGCCAAAATTCATATGCGAAACTAATAAAAGAGCATAGTTATTTTACTATTTCTGATGTAAGTAAATACGGGGAGGAATCCATTCTAGTAGACCCTTATAAAAGTCTGAAGAAACAAGGTTATGAGAGTGCTATTTTTGCACCAATTGCTTTTAATGGAGAATTATTAGGGGTGCTTGAGATTGTTTCTACTACTAAGAATGTACTAAACGGGGTAAATGCAAAGAAGCTAGATGACGTTATGCCGTATATTGTTGCTGCAGTAGTGCGTTCAAAAGTAGAAGAAGAAAATCTTATAGATGCAATTATTCAGAATGAGTGTACTTCAGTACATTCTTCGGTGTATTGGAGGTTTCAGGAAGAAGCCAAATTATTTATTAAAGATGAACTGGAAGGCAGGCAGCCTGCTTTTAAGGAGATAGTATTCAATGATGTCCATCCTTTATTCGGACAAATTGATATAAAGGACTCTTCTAAAGCCAGAAATAAGGCCATACAAAGGGATTTAATGATTCAACTTTCTCAAGTTCACGATGTCTTGGATGTGGTGTATAAAAAGAACCAACTCCCTATTTATGAGGAATTGATGTTTCGGATAAAAAATCATTTGAAGAGTATTAAAGAAATGCTGTATACCAATAGTGAACAGTCGATTTTTGAATTTGTCAAGGAAGAAATAACACCAGTTTTTGCACACTTGAAAAAAGCCGATTCAGAAATTAAGAAGCTCGTTCTTGCTTATGAGGCTACCATAGATATGGGTACAGATTCTTATTATGACCATAGAAAGAATTATGATGAGAGTGTAATGTTGATTAATAAAACACTGGCCGCTGTATTGGATGAAAAGCAGTATGAGGCACAAGAAATGTTTCCTCATTATTTTGAACGTTACAAAACCGATGGGGTAGAACATAATATGTATATAGGTGATTCCATTTCCGGCAAAAAAGATTTTAATCCGCTCTACCTTCATAATCTAAGATTATGGCAATTGCAGGTTATGTGCGAGATGGAAAATGCTCATTATATGCTTAAACCTCGGTTGTCTGTGCCTTTAGATACTGCATCACTTATACTGGTTCACAACACCTCTTTATCTATACGATTTCGTATGGATGAGAAACAATTTGATGTAGACGGTACCTACAATGCCCGTTACGAGGTAGTTAAAAAAAGAATTGATAAATCTTTTATAAAAGGAACGAGTGAGCGTCTTACGCAGCCGGGTAAAATGGTTATTGTTTATTCTCAAAAGAAAGATGAACTAGAGTACCTGCGTTATATTAAATTCCTAAGAACTAAAGGATATTTTACAGATGACATTGAGATTGTGGAGTTAGAAGGCTTACAGGGCGTATCTGGTCTAAAAGCAATCCGTGCAGAAATATTGTACAAAAAAGATAAAACTACTAAAAAGACATACACCTACGAAGAATTAATAGCAACCTTGAACGATTAGGAATTAATTTAAGACTTCCAATACTCTTTCAGGTCCAAAAAACTTGAAGAATATCGCAAAAGCTAAAACTGAAACTACCATCCCAATCATAAAAACAGTGTAGGTCCATCGTAAGAGCTTATATTTTCTATTGAGTACAAGGCCTAAAAAGTAGAGGTCTTTAGTTAAGGATGAATAAATGTAATCTTTGTCCTTTACAAGTTCGTTAATGGCCCATTGGTATTCGTCCAGTTTCATTTTGTGAAAATTCCCAAAAAACAGAAGGTTCACATTTTTTTTAGCGACATCTTCTTTAGTGAATTTTCCTGAAGTTACGTTGGGCCTTGTTGCCAATACCGCCAATATCATGGATACAACACTGAAAACGATAAATATAACAGTTGGATATATAAGGTAATCGTTGGAAGGATTGTCCAATTTTGGAATAAGGTTGGAAATCGCCAACGAAATTATTATTGCATTCACCGATAATAGAATATTGGCTTTAGTATCTGCAATATCGCTAAGGGTAATATGGTTTTTTAAAGTAACCCGAAAAAGCGTTTGTATACTGCGATCGGGACTTTCACTTTTGTATTGAGCTTTTAGGGCTTCCTTTTTTGCAATATTTTTTTCTGATTTTTTTTCTTTGATAAGCCGCCTTAGGTTCTTGTCTTTTCCTGGCTGCCAATTTTCTTTTGCATAGTAGGTATAAAAGCGATGTTCTATACGGAACATTTTTATATTAGTCTCTATCCATTCTTTTTGAGTGTAATCGGCAATGCCAAGAAGGCCAAGCTCTTCTCTTAGCAACTCAGAAGTCTCTAAATAACTTTTCTGTGCAAAGTGGGAGGAATCTGCATCTCTTATAACCTCTTCAAGAAAATTTGTTGGTTCCGTATACCTCTCAGTGGCCATAATACATGCCCCGACTTTGGCAATTATCTTTGGGTCACAGCCCTGCTGACTTAAAAATTCCTCAGCTATAATACGGCTGCTAACTTCATGCTCCTTGCTTCCTTTTGTGTAACCAGTGTCGTGTAGCCATGCTGCGAGTTCTACGGCTTCTTTTTCTTCATCGGGAAGTGAGGCTGCGTTCAACAATTCTTTAGTACTTTTAACTACGCGCTGTGTATGCCTCAGATTATGGTATAAAAAGTCCGAATCTAACTCGTTGGACAATAATTCTACCACAAAATGTTTAGTTTTTTCTAAGATTTCCGACATACACTATAATATGATTACAAATTACGAAAATTAAAACGTAGGAGCATCAATATGAAAAAAAAGTACACTGTTTTGGCACTACTAATAGTATTAAGTAGTTGTGCCACGTATACTTCTAAATATTTAGATTCGCAACAACCATTAGCGGTAACAGAAGACAAAGAAATACTGCATACCTTCTATTTAATTGGCGACGCAGGTCTTTCTCCTATGGGTGGAATGAACCCTGCCTTAAAGATTTTTAAAAACCGACTAAATACTGCTAGTGAAAATAGTACGGCTATTTTCCTAGGAGATAATATTTATCCTGCCGGGTTACCCGACCCCAAGGACTCTACTTTGGCTTATTTGGAAGCCAAAAATCATTTAGATGCTCAACTAAAAACCTTAGATAATTTCAAAGGAAAACCACTGTTTATACCGGGTAATCACGATTGGTATACAGAAGGTTTGGTTGGCTTAGAACGTCAAGAGAAATACGTTCAAGAAATGTTGGCCGACAAGGATTCGTTTTTACCAAAGAACGGTTGCCCAATTGAAGTAGTTGACGTAAACGATGAATTAGCAGTCATTGTAATAGATACGCAGTGGTACTTAACGAATTGGGACAAACGCCCGGATATTAATGATAAATGCGATATAAAAAGCAGAGAACGCTTCTTTTTAGAATTGGAAGATGTTATAAAGGATAATAGGCAAAAAACGACACTAATAGCCATGCATCATCCTATGACCAGTTATGGCCCTCATGGCGGTCAATATTCATTGAAACAGCAATTTTATCCTAAAAAAATGGCGTTTCCCGTTCCGGTTTTGGGAAGTTTTGTCAATGTCTTGCGCAGAACCTCTGGAGCTTCAAATGCGGATTTACAAAATAAGCGGTACAGAGAACTAGCTAAGCGTGTAACTACTTTGGCTCAGTACTCCGAGCGGGTCATTTTTGTGTCGGGGCATGAGCATACGCTGCAATATATAGTGGAAAATAATACGCCGCAAATTGTAAGTGGGTCAGGCGCTAAAAAAGGAGTGACCAGAGTATTGAACGGAAGTAAATTCTCTACAGGTCATATGGGCTACGCTACGTTAGAAGTGTATATGGACGGCTCCTCTAGAGTCGATTTTTATGGTGTTGGGGAGGATGGCGAAGCATCATTTTTATACACCTCAAAAGTACTCCCCGAAGAAGTCCAAGAAGATTCAACAGTATATAAAGATTCGTTTCCTAAGGAGATAGCCGCTGCCATTTATTCTGACGAGGAATTAGATAAAAGCAATTTTTTTAAATGGGTATGGGGAGAACGGTACAGAAAGTTCTACGGCACAAAAGTAAGTGCCCCAACAGTACTATTAGATACTTTGTTCGGTGGTTTAGTTCCTGTAAAAAAAGGAGGGGGACACCAATCTAAATCTCTTCGTTTACGAGATAAAGAAGGTAAAGAGTACGTAATGCGAGCCTTACGCAAAAGCGCAGAGCTGTATTTACAGTCAATGGCCTTTCAAGATCAATATCTTTTAGATGATTTAAAAGACACCTATACCCAAGAAATTTTGGAGGATTTTTATACAGGTTCTCACCCTTATGCCCCATTTGTTATTGGTAAGCTCTCTGATGCCGTTGGGATTTATCATACCAATCCAACCTTATACTACATTCCAAAGCAAAACGCGCTAGGAAGTTATAATGACATATTTGGGGATGAACTGTATATGATTGAGGAGCATACCGGCGACGGACATGGTGACTTGGCAAGTTTTGGATTTTCCAATAATTTAAAGAGCACGAATAGTATGTTGGAAGATTTAAGGGATGATGAGGAATATGAGGTTGATACCAAAGCATATATTCGGGCACGGTTGTTTGATATGGTTATTGGCGATTGGGATAGGCACGTAGATCAATGGCGTTGGGCGGAGTTCAAGGAAGGTAAAAAAACAGTCTATAGGCCCGTGCCAAGGGATAGAGATCAAGCATTTTCCAAGATGGGAGATGGTGCGCTTATGAATATAGTCACTAGAACGATACCTAGCTTAAAGCTTATGGAAGGCTTTAGTGATGAAATAAGAAGTGTAAAAGGCTTTAATTCTTCTCCAAAAACCTATGTATTGGATTTAGCGTTGTTGGCTGAAAGCACAAAGGATGAATGGCGGGCAGAAGCTCAATACTTAAAGAAGAATTTAGATGCTGCGGCTATAGATACAGCATTAGAGGAGTTTCCAAAAGAAGTAAAGGACGAAACAATTGAGGAAATTAAAGGGAATCTACTATCTAGATTGGATGCTATCGTGGGAACGGCCGATGCGTATTATGAGATTTTAAATAAATACGGTGTAGTTACAGGTACGGATAAGGATGATTGGTTCGAAATTGAAAGGTTAGATAAAAACAGGACAGAAGTTAATGTCTACAGGATTATTGACGGCAAAAAGAAAAGACAGTTCTTTAGTAAAGTCTTCGTTAAGGGCGAAACAAAGGAAATTTGGGTCTATGGATTGGATGATGACGATATTTTTAAAGTTAACAATAAGGAGAACCACAAGGGCATAAAAATTAGACTTATTGGAGGGCAAAACAACGATAATTACGATATAAACAATGGTAAAAACGTTACTATCTATGATCATAAAAGCAAGCCTAATACGTTTAAAAATGTAAACGGAGCTAAAGTGAATCGAACAGATGATTATAATGTAAACACATATGTTCCTCAGAAAATTCGGACCAGTGTTAATCAAATATTGCCCACTATTGGGTTTAATCCAGATGATGGGGTTAAACTAGGTTTTTCCAATACCTATACGTATAACGGTTTTAGGCAAAATCCCTTTACACAAAGGCATACTTTAAAGGCATCCTATTATTTCGCTACCAGTGGTTTTGCTGCTTCCTATTCGGGTGAATTTGCAGAACTATTTGAAAATTGGAATTTGGAAATCAATTCTCGGTTGACTAGCCCTAATTTCTCTATCAACTTTTTTGGTTTTGGAAATAACACAGAAAATTCTGATGATGATTTGGGAATGGATTATAATCGGGTTAGGATTAAGAGTTTTGAGTTTGCACCTTCTTTGGTCTGGAGAAGTCAAATGGATGCCAAGTTTAGAGTAGGATTCTCTTATGAGTCTATCGAAGTAGAGGAAACGGAGAATCGTTTTATAAATACCTTTTATCAGCAGAACGGAGAGGAAACCAAAAACGATTTTGTTGGTGTCCACGGTGAGTATACGTATGAGAATATTGACAATATCGGTTTTCCTACTATGGGTATGACTACCTCAATACAGTTTGGGGTTAAAGATAATATAAGTGAAGAAGGAGAGGATTTTGGCTATGTGATTCCCAGCTTGGCATTTGCGTATAAACTAATACCTAATGGCCGGTTAGTCCTTGCTACTAAATGGAAAGGACATTTTAATATTGGTAACGGTTACGAGTTTTACCAAGGAGCTAGCATAGGAGGTGATAATGGTTTGCGCGGGTTTAGAAACCAACGGTTTAATGGTAAAACAGCATATTATCAAAATACAGATATTCGTTTTAGTTTGCGCAAAATGAAAACTAGGATTATACCAGCTTCCTTAGGAATGTTTGCAGGGTTTGATTACGGGAGGGTATGGCAACCGAATATGACCTCTAAACGATGGCATACTTCATACGGTGGAGGCTTTTTTGTGAACGGTTCCGATATAATGTCTGCTAAACTTGCCGTTTTTAATAGTGTTGAAGGGCCTAGATTTACGTTCGGATTAGGTTTTTCTTTTTAAAACTTTAAAGTCCGTCTTCTAATGTATAGCTATAGAGATTACCTCCACTTCCATGTGAGGCTTCGTCTGCCAATAACAAGGTGCTATCATCTGTAAAGGAAATGGATTCTAATTGCGTCCTGACACCTAGGTCAATGATTTTTTTTGTTCCCTTAGAAAAATCATCGAGAACAAAATCTGTAAAAACAAATAATTTACCATAGCTCAACGCAACTATTTTTTTTCCACTGGGAGAAATTGCTATCCCTGTTATCAGACAGGTATCACGATCATCACAGATATTAATTTTACCAACTAGTTTAGCTATATGTTTTCCTTTTGTGTTGGGGACAGTATATATAAGTGCACTGCCATCAAAAGGGTCTGCCCTATTTTTTGTTACTAGATATAGTTTGTTTTTAGAATAGAACAAGGCTTCTACATCA
>CBDUKC010000059.1:0-13350 GCA_965367705.1 uncultured Maribacter sp.
TTATATAATGTAATAGAGTCTAAGGATGCTACAAGTCCTGATGCTAATTTAATGAAAGACTCCCTGAACACAGATATGAACCAGGCATTAAAATCACTCCCGGACAGGGAAAGTGAGGTGATACGGTTATACTATGGACTTGGTGATAGCACTCCGAAAAGCTTAAGCGAAATAGGTGAGCTATTTGATTTAACAAGAGAACGTGTTCGACAAATTAGGGAAAAAGCGATTCGTAAGCTTAGGACTAGGTCGCATAAACAAGTACTTCAAAGTTATTTATAGACTCTTAAAGTAGTATGTATATAAAAAAAGCCATCGCAAATTGCGATGGCTTTCCATTTCTTTTTCATAGCGTTGTTTCTTACGGCATCACTACCGTATCAATAGCATGTATTACACCGTTAGAGGCTGCTACATCTGCAATTACAACCGTTGACATTCCACCTTTGGCATCAGTCAAAATTACATTACCATCTTTTAAACTTAGGACTATACTTCCACCTTGTACGGTTTCTACAGTAAATTTTCCATCATTTGCATTTATAGCTTCTATTACAGCAGCCGCTTCAAATTTCCCTGAAACCACATGGTAGGTTAATATACCGGTAAGTGCATCCTTACTTTCTGGCTTTAACAACCCTTCTACAGTACCTTCTGGTAACTTAGCAAAAGCATCATTGGTAGGTGCGAATACAGTAAAAGGACCAGCACTGCTTAATGTTTCAACCAAACCAGCAGCTTGTACGGCAGCAACCAAGGTCGTAAAGTTATCATTCCCTGCAGCAACTCCCACAATGTTAGGCGTAACCTCTTCCACTACTGCCTCTTCCACAGCTGCTACCACTTCCGTAGCTTCTTCCTTCATTTCCTTCTTCTTCTCACCACATGACACGAATAATAATGCTGAAAATGCGAAAAGACTTAATACTTTAATTGTTTTCATATAAATTTTAGGTTTTATGTTCACTCAAAGATACATTGAATTTTTGTTTGTTTAATACATTTAACAAAAGATTAAACAAATATATTTCAAGAACAAATAACCTAAACTATTACGGCCAATATAATAAAGGTAAACCCGCATCATTTAACAATTGATTATAAGACGCAACCTCTTTGGTTTTCAAATCCATTAAACTTGATTTTAGCTTAGACCATTGTGCTAAGTAATCAGTTGTCACTTCTCGCGTTCCCTGTGTTACTGGTAAGTTTCCTTTTCCAATTGAATTTAAAAAATCTTTAAACTTGATTAAAAGACGCGCTTCGAACATGTAGTTACTTTGGTACGTGCGCATTTCTTTTTGTAAGATTTCCGCTATCCAGGCATCTACCTTTTGATTTAATTCCATTCCCTTAGTTTTTATGGCATCATCTTCTGCCACTCCTAAGATAAAATCCAACTGCTGTTTTATCTTTCTCAAATCGCGAACCCCTTTGGCCATTTCATTAGCGCCTTGGTAAATTGATTTTGACAAGTTATCCCTTTCTTTATAGGCTGCTGCGGCATTTTCTATACTACTGGCTATTCGCGGATCAATTTTAATTTCGAAATTTTGAATTTGAGTAAAATCACCAACTTTTAAACGAGCTTTGTAGTTGCCAGGTGCTGCATTGTATGCCGTTAAATCTCGATTTGTGGTATACAATTCGGTCAAACAATCAAAACGACCAACTTTCATATTCCAAGAATACCTATGGGCTCCTTTTGATTTTTTTAATTGTGATTTTATCAGCGTATCGCATGCCACTTTTGCTACATTAGTAAATTCTGAATGAATAACTGCTCCAGCACTATCTAGTATTTCTAATGACATGGGTGTGCTTTCCGGAACCTCTTTGTTCACTACATAATGTATCTGTGTGCCCTGTGGAGGATTTTTACCAAGGCCACCATCAATACTGTAGGCAACGGATAGTTCTGTATGCACATCATTAGGTTCAAATAGATGGTAGTCTGCTTTTGCGATAGCGTCCGTCATTTGATGCAATGGCGTAAGATCATCTAAAATCCATATGGCTCTACCCTGGGTAGCAACAACCAAGTCTTTTCTTTTAACCCGTAAATCGGTAATAGGTACTTCTGGTAGGTTGTTTTGTAAGGGATGCCATTGTACACCATCATTAAAGGAAACATAAACGCCCGTTTCCGTACCTGCATATAACAGCCCTTTACGGTCTGGGTCTTCTCTCACAGTCCTGGCAAATGTATCTTCTGGGATACCACTCACAATTTTTGTCCAAGACGCTCCGTAGTCATTTGTTTTAAAAATATAAGGTGTAAAATCGTTCATTTTGTACCCTGTAACCGCGATATATGCCGTTGCTGCATTGTGCGGAGAAGGTTCAACCACATTGATGATACTTTCTTTGAGTCCGGTTGGTGTGACGTTCGTCCATGTAGTACCACCATCTTGGGTTACATGTACCAGGCCATCATCAGACCCCACCCATAGTACACCCTCTTTTAGAGGGGATTCTTCTATATTAAAAAGATTATTATAACTCTCGGCGGTTATTTGCTCATTGCTTACGGGCTCACCTCCTTTTCCTTGGTGGGCTTTATCATTTCGTGTGAGGTCCTCACTAATTTCCTCCCATGTGGTGCCCCTATCCGAAGATTTCATTACGTATTGTGACCCGTAATAAATGACATTAGGATCGTGGGGAGATACAATAACAGGTCCATTCCAATTGGCCCTATATTTTAAGTTCTTTGGTTGTTCCCCGGTAACGCGCGTAGGATAAGGCATAACCATTCGCGTATTATCAATATCTCGGTCCCATTCCACAAAATTACTGGCAAAATAAGTAGAATAGACAAATCTTGGATTATCAGGATCTACCGCTACTGTTGAAGATTCTCCTGCGCGCATCACGTCCCAATGCATTTCGCCTATACCATCATCGACTACACGGCTATCAATAGCAATAGTGCTATTGTCTTGCTGGCCAGAATATATTCTATACGGATAGCCATTATCTGTAAGTAGTCTATAGAATTGTCCTGTGGGTTGGTTGTACATCGAAGACCAGGTTTCCCCTCCATTAAAAGTAACAGACCCACCACCATCATTAGCATTTACCATGATATCACTATTTTCGGGATTGATCCAAAGGTCATGATGGTCTACATGACTTCCCTTCATTCCTGTGAAGGTTTTCCCTCCATCTATTGATTTCATGGCAAAACTGTTCATGACCCATACTTCATCTTCGTCGTTTGGGTCGGCAATAATATGCATGTAATACCATGACCGTGCGTAGGTAGTTGCATCATTGGTCATTTGTTTAAAACTTTCTCCTGCATCGTCCGAACGGTACACTCCTGCCTTAGCTCCTAATGCATCAATAGCGATATATACTACATTGGGATTTGCCGGTGAAATAGCAACACCCATTTTACCTTTTAATTCAGGTAAGCCTTTATTGATTTCCTTCCAGTTTTTACCGCCATCCGTTGTTTTAAATATTTTACTGCCTGGACCTCCGCTGTGAACGATCCAAGGCTTACGCCAAAATTCCCAAGTGGCCACCATCATAAAATCCGGATTATTTGGGTCTACCGTCATATCCACAATTCCAGAATCCTGGTTTACAAAAAGAATCTTTTCCCAGCTTACCCCTCCATCTTCCGACAGATAAACACCGCGTTCCTCATTAGGCCCCCATGGATTTCCCTGTGCAGCTACGTACACTTTATCCGGATTTTCTGGATGTACATATACGTCACTGATGTGTCTGGTTTTTTCAAGGCCCATATGCGTCCATGTTTTGCCAGCATCGGTAGATTTATAAAGACCATCTCCATGTGAGGTCTTTACACCACGAACGGGAGATTCTCCCGTACCTACATAGATAATATTAGGATTTGAAGGTGCTGGAGTGATATCACCAATACCAGTAGTATTGAAAAAACCATCTGAAATATTGTTCCAACTGTTTCCTCCATCCGTAGTCTTCCAAACACCACCTCCGGTAGCCCCCATGTAATAAGTGAATATATCATTTGGCACTCCCGAAACGGTGGTGGAACGACCACCTCTAAACGGACCAATCATACGATACTCCATGGATTCGTATAGATTTTCGCTGATTACAGGTGCTGTATTTTTCTTATTCCGTTGCCCATAAAGGCAAGATGTAATGGAAAGCAATAATAACAAAGAGGATAATAATGTTCTCATAGGTTGGTTTATTTGTTGGTAAAAGCAGTAAAAGATAGTATAATAAAAGGAATGCGTCAACCCTAAAATTTTCAAATTAAAGCCTTGAAGTCTTACCCTGTTCAACTTACTTCCATTTTTAGACATTGGGCAGTTCAATATGGAATACCCTTACTAGTTTTTAGGATATGGTTTTTATTGAATTGACAAAGTACATTTGCATCATACCCCTGTTTTTCACATAGATTTCCCCTCGGGGCTCACACTCAAAATAATCTCCTATTAATTCATAGGTATTTGCGGATATATTGATTCTTCCAGCATTTGACATGGTTTCCATTCGGGCAGCAACGTTGACGGTATCGCCCCAAATATCATAGGCAAATTTTTTGGTACCCACCACTCCGGCTACTACAGGGCCAGAATTGATACCTATACGAATCTCAAAACTGACCATGTGTAATGCATCGGTTTGCTTTGCTTCTTCTACAAAATTCACAATATCAAAGGCAGCATTAACCATTTTTACGGCATGGTCTTTCGTAGGAAATGGAAGACCTCCTGCACATACGTAGGCATCACCCACTGTTTTTATCTTTTCTAGACCGTATTTTTCCATGATTTCATCGAATTTTGAAAAATAAAAATCGACAGTCTTAACCAGTTCTTCCGGTGCTAATTTTTCAGCCAAAGAGGTAAAGCCCTTAAAATCTGTAAACAATACCGTGACCGAATCAAACTTTTTTGCTTCTACCCTACCATTTTCCTTGAGTTCAAGGGCCGTTTCTTCTGGTAGTATGTTGCGCAACAAGCTATCGGAACGGTCTTTTTCCTTTTGGATGATTTTGTTGGTACGTTTGATAAAGTTGTTTCGTCTAAACAAACCAAAAGCCAATAAGCCAATGAGACTTAGTGCTACGGTAATGGCTATGTTAATAATCTGTTGTGTTTTTGTTCGCTGTTTGGAGAGGTCTAATTCCACCTCTTTTTTAGACATTTCCAAGTCAGCATTTTGTTGTACGATCCTAATGTTTTGAACACTGTCTTTGTATCGGATGTGATTTTTGTAAAATCTTAGCGAGTTCGCCATGTCCCCGGTTTTTTCATATAATTCGGAAAGCTTTAAATCGGCATCGCTAATTTGATCTTTTAGTCCATATTGTTGCGCTAAATCAAGACTTCGTTCCGCATAAGAGAACGCTGCCTTTACATCACCTTTCTCAAAATATATATCTGACATATAGGTGAGATACACACAAATCGGATAGTAGTCCCCAAGCTCTGTGAGCATGGCGATGGCCTTAGTGATATTTGATTCGGCGATATCATTGTCGCCTTTTTGGGCATATGCCAATCCTATATTTCCTAGATTGTAAGCCATACCCTGTTTGTTTTCTAGGGCTTTCCAGATGGCACCGGACTGTTTGAAAAATAGCAGGGCCGAATCTGGTTTTGCCATATTCAGGTTATATTCATCCCCTAGGTTTTCCAAAACTGTCGCATAGTATATTGAGTTGCCTTCTTCCTTAATAATAGGAATAGCCTTTTTATAGTACAAAATAGTATTCTTGCGATTGTCCATGATGGAATAGACATCGGCAATGGAAAGATATAACTTGCCTAACAAAATATTTTTATTAGTTTCAGAGGCTATTTCAACCCCTTCTAAATAATTTTTCAAGGCTTGGCTCACATCCCCCTTAAGCCTCAGCGCATTTCCCTTTTGTGTATAAGCACGTATAACATACTCCAAGGAGTCCAATTGTCGGGCGCGAATCAATAATTGTTCACTATAGGCTAATGCCTTGTCCGGTTCAGGGTTGTAAACCGCCAGTTTTTCCAATATTGAAAGTTCCTCCTCTGGTGCATAGGTACCTGAGGAATAGACCGATTCAAGGCTATCGGACTTATTTTTATCTTGACCCATTAATTCCCCTAAACTAAATAACAGAATAAAGCACAGCAGTAGCTCTATTATTTTGACACTAAAAAAGTTAGTACATGTAGTTGGCTTCATGGGGCGTTCAATGTGAAGAATCTACGTATTATACTCCAACCTTAATTTTAGGATCTACTACAAAAGGTACTCCATTCACACTGAATTCAACATTATATTTATACGTATTCCCTTTTGTATTTCTCTTTATCTCAGACTTTACCTTCTTTTTATTAGAATTAGCTCGCTTGCCACTTAGCTTGTTTTTTTTGAAAGGTTTTTCTTTACCTGTTGGAGTAAAAACCTCGACGTATTCGATATCAATTTCTTCTCCATTGGATGCAATCGCCACCCATTCTATTTCATCCAGTTCGTTCACAACAATCGTAAAATTCTCAGGGGTATTATCTCCTATGACATCAGTATTGGCGTCTGCAGAAAAAGTGCAAGCTTTAGACGTGTTACCTTGATTCAATTGATCTAAATCAACATGGAGTGTAACCGTATGCAATTGTTGTGAATACAAGGCTCCTGAAGTTAAACAGAAAGTAAATAATAGTGGTAATAAATAACGAAATGAAGTTTTCATAGGTTTAATTTTGGTGGTTAATACGAGTTTAGCGGGGAAATATTCGTACTGATATTGACTGACTTGTTAAACCCCTAAGCATATTCTAAAATCAGTGTTTTGTAGAGGTAAAACCTTAAAATGTAACCAATAAAGCTTTAAAGTAGTTAATTTAAATCATATCGTATGACTTATTCTTGTATTTGAAACGGATTCCATATTGTTTGTAAGATTATTCTGAATTTTATTGACTAGTAATAAAAATAATATATCTATCCAGAGTGCAATACCAATTTAAGGTTCTTAATTAGACCTTAAGAATTGAAGGGTTTTTTATTCCGTATTAAAGGTTTGTATAATACCTATCCCCTAAACTATAGTGCATCCAGTTAAATCGCAGGGTTGAATCTAGCAAGCGAAAAATCAGATATAATTATGTTTTAACAGCGGCTAAGGTTCAGGACTACTACATCAGATTATGTTGCAGGGTTTACCTAATCCAGTGGTTTATGATTAGATGGCAATAAGTTTCGTATTTTCGAAAAAGAACCACATTCCATACAACCTATGAATAATTCGCTGTCAAAGTATCGTATAAGCATCGTTGTTGCTACACTATTCTTGTTCCATTCATTATCCGGTATTGGCCAAGAACAACCAAACATTGTGCTCATATTTCCTGATAACCTGGGTGTTGGAGAAGTGAGTGCGTATGGAAGCCCGCGAGGTATAACAACGCCCAATATTGACCGCATTGGAAAAGAAGGTATTCGACTCAACAATTTTAATGTAGAATATTCTTGTGTCGTATCCAGAATTGCGATTCTTACCGGAAGATATGCGGTACGTGCGGGCGATGGTGCTGCAGGGGATGGTATGACCCTGTATGAGGAGACGATGGCCGAGCGTTTAAAAACAGCTGGTTATGCTACTGCCTTGTTTGGGAAGTGGCATGTAGGCGGTCCTGCTTGGGAAGGTAAACGAGAACCTACACACCAAGGATTTGATGAATGGTGGGGCATCCCTGGAACCAGTACCACTGCTCAAAATACCATGTTCGATGGGTTTGACCCAATGCTTTATGAAACATCCTACATCTGGGAAGGAACAAAAGGTCAACCTTCAAAAAAAGTGAAACCTTATGATATAGACACGCGGCGGACCATTGATCGGGAGGCTGCCCAAAAAGGGATTGCGTTCATGAAGCAGAATGTAAAGAAAAAGAAACCTTTTTTCCTTTACTACCCAATGACTCAAGTTCATTTTCCTACGCTTACCCATCCTGACAAAATGGGTTCAACAGGAGCTGGAGACATGGCAGATGCCATGGCCGATGTAGACCATAATGTGGGGCTTATTTTAGAAGAAATTAAAAAATTGGGAATTGAAAAAAACACCCTAGTAATTTGGTGTACAGATAACGGTGCCGAAATGAGAAGACCTTGGCGTGGTGCTGCAGGACCTTGGCGAGGATATTATAACTCTGCCATGGAAGGTGGCATACGTACGCCCTTTGTAGCCATGTGGCCCGGTAAAATAAAACCTGGACAAGTATCCAATGAGATGATGCATGAAATAGATATTTTTCCCACCATAACTGCGGCAGCAGGGCTATCTGAGCCGATACCAAAAGATCGCGCCTTTGACGGTGTAAACCAATTGGATTTCCTCAAAGGAAAACAGCCTAATTCGAATCGGGAAAGTGCCATCTTTTTAGCACGGCAAGGCTATGCCATGGCGGTTAAATGGGAAAATTGGAAACTTTGGTATTACTATAGTACCGAAGAATATGATCCTGATCCCGATAATTTAGTTCGCCTATTTGATTTAAATGTTGATCCACGGGAGGAATTTGATATGAAGGATTTTTATCCATGGGTAATCCCTGTTATGGATAGTATTCTTGCAGATTATGAAGCCTCTCTCATAAAACATCCTCGAATTTCGGGTAAGGCCCCTGATCCTTACATCCCTCCTATTCTAGGCTCCGGTGAGCCGGTTCAGGTGTATGCAAGGTCTGACAGGGAACTTTCTAAGACAAGGTCTAAGGCCTTGGAAAATCCAAATTTCTCAGGAGCATGGTCTACGAAAGAAATTATTTCGACACCTCCACGAAGAGGGATAAAACCAGAACCCATGCCTACACTTGGTAGTGGTTGGGGAGATGAAATTTCCATCGTACATGAACCGGATACCCTTGAAATTGAACGGGTTGTTTTTGTGCCAAGGGAAAAACAATCACCGGTAAGATATAGATTTGACCTTAACGGTTCTACTACAGAAAATCGCATTACTATCGGTCGTTCTTGGCCCGCACCAAAATCAACGACCAAATGGGACGGAGACCGATTGGTAATAACTACCATGTATTCTTTTGTACGTCCAAAAACTAAAGAATTGGGTAACAGTATGGTAACGCAAACACTTTGGCTGCAACCGGCTACACGCTCTCCCTGGGAACCCACTTTAGTTGTAGAAACCACAAGACATGCCATATTAAATGGAAAGCCATCTACCAATCGTACTGTGTATTACAAAGGGTATCGGTAGTCCTCGTATGCACCAAACCCTTGGTTTTAGAATTATTTTTTGCACGCCGTATGGTGCATTGGATACTATATGTTAGAAGTAGATTTTGAGTAATTACAAATGGTTTGTAAAACCACTCAAAAAATAGGCCTATTGTAATTTTACCTGAAAACAGTAAAATTGTTATTAGACGGCAAAATTACTCTGTGGCCGTAAGCGCAAATTTATAGATGGTTCCGCCAAAATCGCAGACATAAAGTTCATTCGCGTTATCCGTACCAAACGAGGCAATGCTCAACCTAGGTTCCAACAATAGTTCATTTGTGTTACTGGTGGTATCTAAAGCCCAAATACGGCCGCTTACAAAATCCCCATACACATATTTTCCAACCAAGGAAGGCAGTGCAGCGCCACGATAGACAAAACCACCCGTTATAGAACGATCACCATTATCATGGCCATACTCTAAAATCGGAGTCTCTAGTCCCATTGTGGCACAATCCCCTGAAAAACAGAAATTACCTTCAAAGATCTTCCAACCGTAATTACCTCCAGAGACAATCGTATTTATTTCTTCGCGCTCACCTTGGCCTACATCAGCCGTCCATAACGTGCCATCTTGCACATCAAAGCTCATACGCCAAGGATTACGAAGACCAAACGCATATATTTCAGGTCTCACCGATGTCTCATTCACGAATGGGTTTGTTGCAGGAATCGCATAGTTTAATCCATTCCCCTCATTATCCACATCAATCCTAAGGATATTTCCTAAGAGATTAGTCCTGTTTTGGGCATTATTATCCGGATCACCAGCGCCACCACCATCACCAACGGCTATATATAAGTAACCGTCCGGGCCAAAGGATAGCTGGCCCCCGTTATGATTTGTAAGCGGATGTGGAATTTCCAAAAGGACTTCTTCACTACTGGCATCTGCTACATTAACATCTGCAGATACCGTGAACCTAGAAACTACGGCCATTGTAGTGGTTGGGGTATAAAACACATAAAAAGAACCATTAGTGCTATAATTTGGATGAAAAGCTAATCCCAACAAACCCTGTTCACTAGCGGTAGAAATACCAGGAAGATTTAAAAAATCGGTCGTTGACGTAGTAGCGGCATCATTGTTAAATACTACAATACGGCCTCGTTTTTCAACCACAAAGATACGGTCAGTATCATCATTAGGCGATTGTAGGTCTAAAGGTTGATTAAAAGATAAATTCGGAAATGGGTTGACGAGTGTCAGTTCTTTCCCTTCTTCATCAATGATTACGGTGTTTGAGTCATCAGAATCGCATGATGAAAGACCAATAAAAAGAAAGACAAAAATGTATTTAAAAATTTTCATAGAAAGTAGGCTTTAGTATACCTACGTAATCAAATGTATCCCGGATTACAGCCAATCTCTTAAAAAATGCTAAATTTTCAATTTAAAGTACCGTAACCCGTACTTTCTTCTTCTTAAGTCTCGTATTATTCAATTTATGCACTAAGGTATCTGCAAGCGATACTGGCACAGCTACAAAAGCGCAATCGTGTTTTAATTCTATAATCCCTAACTCGTCCTTTTTGATTTCGCCTTGCTTAAAGAACATACCGGCAATGTCTCCCTTAGAAATTTTATCCTTACGCCCTCCAGAAATAAATAAGGTTTCCCAAAATTGAGAAGTGTAGGGCGCTTTCTTAGAAATAGAAATGGGTTTGTCTTTTGGGATAAAGCTTGGTAATCGCTCCTGCTCGTGTTGCAGTACATACGCTGTGCCTTTTTCATTCACTCGTGCCGTTCTTCCGTTTCTATGCGTAAACTCTTCTGCAGCCCTAGGAAGTTCATAGTGAATAATGTATTTCATTTCTGGAATATCAATACCCCTTGCAGCTAAATCCGTAGCCACAAGTACTTGGCAGGTTCCGTTCCTAAACTTAATCAACGAACGTTCTCTATCCCGCTGCTCCATACCTCCAGAAAAACAAGCATGGTTTATTTGATTTTCACTTAAATACGCACTTACCTTTTCTATACTATCTTTAAAATTGCAAAAAACGATTCCTGGTTCATTTCCTATATACTTCAACAAATCCACCAAGGTCTTCAACTTATTTTTATCCGTTGAAAGCACCGTTTTAATGCTTAAGTTGGACACCGTTTTTTTGTATAAATAATTGATAACAACAGGCCGTTCCAAGCCAACGAAATTGGGAATTTTAACTCCCTGTGTGGCAGACGTTAAAATGCGTTTATTTAAGCGCGGTAATTCATTAATTATAGCGTTCATCTCTACCTCAAAACCTGTTTCTAGCGATTTATCATACTCGTCTAAAACCAAGGTTTTAATGCTTTCTTTTGAAAAGCGTTCGGCATTAAAATGATCTGATATTCTGCCAGGTGTGCCTATTAAAATAGCTGGCGTATGTTTTAATTCTATCTTATCCTTAGAAATGGCTCTACCCCCATACACGGCATTTACCTTAAAACCAGAACCCATGGCCCTAACTACCTGTTCAATTTGTATGGCGAGTTCTCTCGATGGTACTAAAATAAGTGCCTGAACCTCAGAAGATTCTGAATCTAAGGAAGCAATGAGTGGTAACAAAAACGCTAATGTTTTTCCGGTGCCCGTAGGGGATAGCAATACCGTATTCTCAGTTTCTGCAATACGAGAGATCGCTTCTTCCTGCATTGGGTTAAGTGCAGTAATCCCTAACTTTTTTAATATATCTTGTTGATTCCTAATGTGATTAGCCATTGGTGCTAGTTTGATTCAGAAGATTCGGGTTTTGACGTTGCGATACCGTTTTGGACGACATAATCGGCTAACATTTTTTCTATAAGCTCCTCTTTGGTTAAATGATGAAAAACCGTTTTCACTTTTTCCTTGGTTTCCAAAGGTAAAGTGCGATTAGGCTTGGTCTTAAAAATCTTCTTTGCCCATAAAAGCAGGTTGATTTCATCCCTATTTTCTGCATCCTGTTTTTTAACCTCAGTGAAAACAAGACCTAGTTCTTTTTCAAAATCCGGGATATCGTTTCGCTCTTCTTGTTGTATGATACTGAGTGAAAGGCCCTTTGCTCCTGCCCTCGCCGTCCTTCCGCTACGGTGTACGTAAGCCTCATAGGTATCTGGTAAATGGTAATTCACAACAAACGACGTTTCCTTTACGTCAATACCACGTGCCGCTAAATCCGTTGCTATCAAAATATCTATAAAACCTTCGCGAAATTGTCCCATAATACGATCTCGTATACCTTGACTTAGGCTTCCATGAATAGCTCCAGAAGAGAATTTATTGATGGCTAATTTTTTTGCCAATTTATTCACCGCAGCCTTCGTCTTACAAAAAATGATACCGCGCTCCCCTTCTTTTGAGTTTAAGAAATGTAGTAATACTTCTAGTTTCTCTATAGGTGCAACAACAACATAGGTGTGTTCTATACCTGTATGTCCAGTTTGTTCCATATCGGCAGATACATGCACTACATGTTTAGACATATAATTCTGTATCATTTGTTTTACTGCACCGGACATAGTTGCAGTAAACAGTAATGTTCTTCTCTTTTTTGGTACTTCAGCTATAATTACATCGAGGTCTTTTTTTAGGGATGTTATCATTTCATCTGCCTCGTCCAAAACCAAAGTACTAATAGCCTTAACGTTTACTGCGTTGCGCTGTATTAAGTCGATGAGTCTCCCAGGTGTAGCTACAAGTACATGTGTGGGCTGTGATAAGCGCTCTATTTGAGGTTTTATGGGAATACCACCACATGCCGTCGCAATGGATATTTCTGGGACAGTAGACGCAAACGAAACTAAGTTTGCATATATCTGCTGTCCTAATTCCCGAGTAGGTACTAGTATTACCGCTTGTACCGTTGTTTTTTGGGTGTCAATGAGCTGAAGCAATGGCAAACCAAACGCTACGGTCTTGCCAGAACCTGTTTTAGCCAAACCAACCACATCCGCTGTTTGCTTTAACAGCACGGGAATGGTCTTCTTTTGAATATCAGTAGGAATGGAAATCTTTAATTTAGAAAGACTTTCTAAAAAGCCTGGACCTACTCCTAAATCAGCGAACTGTTTTGACATAACATACGTTTCTGCAAAGATAGTTACACCAAGTTCGAGATTGCTTGTAATCTTGGGTTAATTG
>CBDUKC010000060.1:0-13348 GCA_965367705.1 uncultured Maribacter sp.
CGCCTACTACAAAAAATTAGAAAAAAATGCCAAGATCAGTAAATGCAGTAGCTTCTAGAGCCAGAAGAAAAAAGGTGATGAAGCAAGCCAAAGGTTACTTTGGAAGACGTAAAAACGTCTGGACAGTAGCTAAAAACGCGGTTGAAAAAGCAATGTTATATGCTTATAGAGATCGAAGAAATAAAAAGAGAACTTTTCGTGCCTTATGGATTACCCGTATAAATGCCGGTGCCAGATTACATGGAATGTCCTACTCTCAATTTATGGGTAAGGTTAAATCCAACAATATAGAACTAAACAGAAAAGTTCTAGCAGATTTAGCCATGAATCACCCAGATGCTTTTAAAGCAGTTGTAGATCAGGTAAAATAAATTCATCAAATATATCTCACTAAAAAAATCCGATTCTAATGAATCGGATTTTTTGCTTTTACCTCCTCATTTTTATTTATCCTTTATTTTAGAAATTGCCAATTTAAACTCTTCCCAATCAATTAAGTCATCTTTATTCTTATCGTATCCCTCCACCAACTTGGAAGAAACTATTCCTCTTAAAAACCCACTAATTTCCGCTTCTTTTAATAATTGAACTATTTCTCCCTTTGATAGCTTTTGATTATTATCGGCATCAAAATAATTAAAAGCCTCTTCAGGAGTTCTAAAATGATTGGTGATTAAGATTTGAACTTTGTTTAAAATCGATTCTTCTGTTGTCATATGATTATATCTTTTTTCGGTTAATAAATCAACTACGTGCTAACCTAGAAGGTAAGTATTACCAACTGATTTAACTCTTGAGGTGAACCTATAACATCCTGTTTTGGTATTAAGCACCACTTAAGGTAATAACTATATCCCTTCCAGATGCATTATTTCGATGCTCGCAGAGATAAATCCCTTGCCAAATACCTAAATTTAATTTACCATTTGTTATCGGTATATGAAGGGAAGTACCCATTAGTGATGTTTTAATATGTGCTGGCATATCATCTGCACCTTCATAGGTGTGTGTGTAATATGGTGTATTTTCAGGCACCATATTATTGATATGACTTTCAAAATCGGCACGAACGGTTGGGTCGGCATTTTCATTTATCGTTAAACTTGCCGAAGTATGTTTAATAAATACATGACATAACCCAATCTCAATTGTTGAAATCTCCAGACACTCCTTTAGTACCTTATCCGTAATCAAGTGAAATCCTCGAGAAAATGTGGGCAACTTAAAACCATATTGAAACCATTTCATAAACACTAGTATAAAATATAAAGGTAAAACATAGAACATTTTCATGGAGAATCCTTCCTATTGAAATACCTTTGACCACTAAAATAGGTATCACATGGATTTATCCAAAATAAAAATGGTAGTGACAGACATGGATGGGACCTTACTGAATTCCAACCATGAAGTCAGCAAGCGCTTCTTTACCATATTTAGCGCATTACAATCTAAGGATATCCTATTCGTTGCTGCTAGTGGGAGACAATATAACAGTATAGTTGACAAACTTGCACCCATTAAAAACCAAATTATCGTAGTTGCCGAAAATGGAGGGTATGTAAAACAACAAGATAAAGAACTGCTCACTACCCCACTACCCTTAAATTATGTTACCGAAACTTTAAAAATACTTCGTGATTTTCCGGATATGCATCCCGTTCTTTGCGGAAAGAATACCGCATATCTGACTGGAAAATCAGATGCTTTTGTAGGGAAATTAAAGGAGTACTATTCGGAGTTTGATGTTGTTACAGCACTAGAGAATGTAAGCGCTGAAATAATAAAAGTCGCTATTTATCATTTTAATAGTTCAGAACACTTTATTTATCCTCATGTAAAACATTTAGAAAACAAGCTTCAAGTAAAAATATCAGGTAGTAATTGGGTAGACATTTCCAGTCCGAATGCCAATAAAGGCTTTGCCATACAAGAATTGATGAACCATCATAACGTGATGAGGGACGAACTTATGGTTTTTGGAGATTACAACAACGATCTAGAAATGTTAGCACTCACCGATTTTAGCTTTGCTATGGAAAATGCGCATGACATGGTAAAGAAAACAGCAAATTACCAAACCGAATCCAATGATAATTTTGGTGTTGAAATGGTTTTAGAAAAGCTTTATTCACAACTAGCATAAAGCGATAAAACTAGAAAAAATACATGTAATCCATTATATGTACTATCGCATTTAAAACAATCAAAAGGTCAAAAGTTTTATTTTTGTCCCACCCATAAACATAAATTACACACGTAATGAATTTTAATAACAACTCCGCTCTAGACAGGTTAATGACCTTATTATTTGAACCTTATAAAGAAAGTGTAGCAGATGTGCAAAAAGTCTCGACCGCATTATTGGATATGGATATTATAGCGTCGGAAGATGAAATAGTAAATGATCATATTGCATTTAGGACCTTAGGTGTTCCGTTTTTGGGCATAGCGTCTTTAGAAAAGATTTTTTTACATTATGGCTATGAGAAACGAGATTATTATTTTTTTGAGGCTAAAAAGCTAAATGCCTATTGGTATGCTCCCCCTTCACCAGAATACCCACGAATTTTCATAAGCGAACTACGAGTTTCCGATTTACATGAGGAAACTAGGGCACTTATTACCAAATACACGAAGCAGGTTACTTCAGCCCCAGTAGACCAGTTAGATTTGAACGATGTAGCGGCTGTGGGAGCCTTTTTTTACACTTCGTTATGGCAGCTGCCAACAATTGAAGATTATAAAGCCTTGGCCAATGATAGCGAATACGCCGCGTGGGTAATTTACAACCGATACTACTTAAACCACTATACCATTAGTGTACATGAATTGAAGGATGGATATAACACCATGGAAACATTCAATGATTTCTTATTGGATATTGGCATAAAGCTGAACAACTCCGGTGGCATTATTAAACAAAGTGCGGACGGCCTTCTGCGCCAAAGTAGTTCGGTTGCCAAAATGATGCAGGCCACTTTTAAGCATGGTAAAAAAATGGATATTCCAGGAAGCTATGTCGAGTTTGCTGAACGCCTTCCACTACCAGAGTTCAAAAGCGTTGAAAAATCCAAGCTATCCAGAATGCAACGAAGGGATGGATTTGAATCTGCAAATGCAGACAAAATTTTTGAAAGTACTTACGCTTCTCAAACTGAATCGAAAACGGATTAAGATTACGTCTTTTGTTTCTTTTTTCTAGCAGCTGGAAAAAGAACATTATTAAGTATTAGTCGATATCCAGGGGATGTTGGATGAAGTTCGAGCTCTGTTTTCGGGTCTCCTACCCTATGCTGATAATCTTCTGGATCGTGACCTCCATAAAAAGTAAAGAAGCCTTTCCCTTTTATCCCATGAATGTAACGCGCTTCTTCATTTAACTTGTTCTCCCCTAACACCAAAACGGTAGGTTTAATCTGTGACCTATTAAATGCAGTCGTTTGCCCCATAAATCCTTTGACCAAAGAAGTATGGTTCTGACACAACATCGTGGGAACCGGATCCCATTTTGCTGAAAAGTCCATTAATGAAAAGTAATCGGAATCCTTAGGTACGTTTCCCCTTTTTGCAGTCATATCTATAGAAGAGAACTCATATTTTAACGGACTCCTTTCCAATGTGAAATTTGTAAAAGCAAAGGTTCTGTTGAAATCCAAACTAGCTTGATAATTAGGGTCTGAAACGTCCCCATCGAACATTGGCTCACAAATATCTACGCCATCTGCAGAAAGTGCAATATCAAAACTATCGGTTGCTGAACACATGGCGAACATAAATCCGCCTCCGATAACGTAATTTCTAATCTTTGAAGCAACAGCTCCTTTTTCTTCAGACACTTTATCGTATCCCAGTTTTTTAGCTAACCTTTCAGATTCTTTCTTGCCGTCAATATACCAGGGCGTTGCTCTGTATGAGCCATAAAATTTACCGTACTGGCCAGTAAAATCTTCGTGATGTAAGTGCAACCAGTCGTACAAGGCAAGTTTATCGTTCAAAACCTCCTCATCGTAAATGGTTACATATGGAATTTCGGCGTAGGTAAGTACCATGGTTACGGCATCGTCCCAGGGTTGATTACCTTGTGGGGAATACACTGCGATCTTAGGCGCCTTTTCTAAAATAACCGCATCTTGGTTCTTAGACGGACTACTAATCTCGTCCAAAATAGCATTCGCCTGACTATCGGAAACTATTTCAAAAGAAACACCTCTTATTTGACATTCCTTTCTGATGCTTTCGCCATCGGGCAATAGGAAGGAACCACCTCTATAGTTTAATAGCCATTGCACTTTCTGCTGTTTAGCCAATACCCAATAGGTAATACCATATGCCTTTAAATGATTTTTTTGGGAATCTGCATCCATGGGTATTAGAATGGAGGAAGCAAAAATGGAACTAGAGAATAGAAAAAAAATAAAAGAAAAAATACTTTTTCGCATACACCATCTTTTAAGCAGTCCAATCAAAGATAAACGAAAAAGATAGGATTTGTATTTTGAGAACAGTTAAAGAATTTGAAAAAAATCCATTATTCATGGTCGTTGCAATACCTTCGCATGCTTACTATTATCACAATGATTGCGCTGACCTAAGTCGCTCTGCGCACTTCACTTATATGATCTTCTACTAAAAAGGAACTTCGTTATCTTCCTCTGGGTCTAAACCTTGGTTCCTTGTGTTGCCAAAAGCCTCATTAGCACTAGGCAGATTTTTTGTAATAAACGGATTCTCCTCGTTTTCGTTCATCTTGGATTGAAATTCGAAAGGGGAATCAAAATCATCAAGGTTATCGAACTTACCAAGATTACCAATAAACTTCAATCGGATACTGTCCAAACCACCGTTCCTGTGCTTGGCTACTATCAATTCTCCTTGTCCCTGGGTTGGACTTCGTTCTTCATCGTCCCATTCATCAATTTTATAATACTCGGGTCTATAGATGAAAGCAACAATATCTGCATCTTGCTCAATTGCACCGGACTCCCTAAGATCCGATAAAAGTGGACGTTTACTTCCTCCACGCGTCTCCACGGCCCTAGAAAGTTGAGACAGAGCGATTACAGGGACATTCAATTCTTTAGCCAAGGCTTTTAGGTTACGGGAAATTGTTGATATTTCTTGTTCCCTGTTTCCTCCTTTTTGAGAACCTCCTGCCGTCATCAATTGTAAATAATCGATGACTATCATTTTTATCCCATGCTGAGAAGCTAGACGTCTGGCTTTTGCCCGTAAATCAAAGATGGAAAGTGATGGCGTATCATCAATAAACAAGGGTGCCTTCTCCAAAGCTTTTACTTTAACATTTAATTGTTCCCATTCATGTTTTTCCAACTTACCTGTACGAAGTTTTTCAGAAGAAAGCCCAGTTTCCGATGAAATAAGACGGGTTATCAATTGCACAGATGACATCTCACAGGAGAAAAACGCTACCGGGATATTATGATTGACCGCCATGTTCTTGGCCATAGATAAGGTAAGTGCCGTTTTACCCATACCCGGACGAGCAGCTATAATGATTAAATCACTTGGCTGCCAACCAGAGGTAAGTTTATCCACTTTGTCAAAACCAGATGGAACACCACTTAGGCCTTCTTTATTTGCTATCTCCTCTATTCTTTTTTTGGCTTGAATAACCAAGTTCTGGGCTGTTTCTGCAGAACGTTTTAAATTCCCTTGGGTAACATCGTACAACTTGGATTCAGCAGCATCTAAAAGATCAAAAACATCGGTACTTTCATCGTAGGCCTCTTCTATTATTTCGTTAGATATCTTTATAAGACTACGTTGAATATATTTTTGGAGAATAATTCTTGCATGAAACTCAATATGTGCAGAAGAAGCTACTTTTTGTGTAAGTTTTATCAAGTAAAAATCACCACCTATCGCCTCAAGTTTTCCAGCTTTCTTTAATTGTGAAGAAACGGTTAATAAATCTACTGGTTGCGATTCTTCAAACAAAACGAATATTGCCTCGTAAATAAAACGATGTGCATCCTTGTAAAACACATCTGGATGTAAAATATCGATCACCTCATCGACGCCCTTTTTATCAATCATCATTGCGCCAATCACAACTTCCTCTAAATCAACTGCTTGAGGTGGAATTTTACCTCTTTCGAGACTAATAATAGTAGATTTATCGATCTTACGACCAATTAAAGGTTTTGTGTTCTCCATGACTACGAAAATATACAATTAACATTTAGCTAACACTGGAATACCCATTTAGGATGTCCACAGTTCACTAACAATTGCCTGTTAATAAGTTACAATTTTATGTTGATAACAAAAAAAATCCGGAGATATAAAACTCCGGATTTTCCTGAGGTTGCTAAAATGGGATATCAACCATTAAAAACACCCATCTGTTCGTATTTTTCCATACGTAGTTTTACTAATTCCTTTGGTGATAACTTTTGAAGCTCCCCATAATGAGAAACTATTTTATTCTTCAAAATATCAAAGGTTTTACTCCTGTTGGCATGTGCGCCACCGGCAGGTTCCCTAACAATTTCATCTATCAGCTTCAGTTTCTTCATATCCGTTGCTGTCAGCTTTAAGGCGGCGGCAGCAATTTCTTTGTACTCCCAGCTTCTCCATAAGATAGACGAGCAGGATTCTGGTGATATTACGGAGTACCAGGTATTCTCTAACATAAGTACTTTGTCCCCTACTCCAATACCCAAAGCACCGCCTGATGCACCTTCGCCAATAATAGCCACAATTATGGGAACTTTAAGGCGTGTCATCTCAAGAATATTTCTTGCAATGGCTTCTCCTTGTCCACGTTCTTCAGCTTCAATTCCAGGATAAGCTCCTGGAGTATCTATCAAACACACCACAGGGATATTAAATTTCTCCGCAGACTTCATTAATCGAAGTGCCTTACGATAGCCCTCTGGATTTGCCATACCAAAGTTTCGGTATTGCCTTGTCTTTGTATTGTATCCTTTCTGCTGACCAATAAACATAAACGACTGATCCCCTATCTTTCCAAGACCACCGATCATGGCTTTATCGTCCTTAACGGTTCGATCTCCATGTAATTCTAGAAAAGTATCACCACAAATTGCTTTGATGTAGTCTAGGGTGTACGGCCTATTTGGGTGCCTTGATAGCTGTACACGTTGCCAAGCCGTAAGGTTTTTATAAATATCCTTTCTGGTTTCAGCTAATTTTTTTTCTATCTGCTTGCAGGTTTCCGTAACGTCAACATCACTCTCCTCCCCAATAATCATACACTTGTCCAATTGCTCTTCCAGTTCTTTAATGGGAAGTTCAAAATCCAAATACTCCATAATTCAAAAAAAGATTTAGTTAGTTGTGGGTCAAAGATAAAACTTTAATGGCTATTCTTTATGTCAAGACTGTTTTTTACTAGCCTTATGTTTTAGAATCCCGTTTGCAATTACCGTTGCTAAGATAATTAGTGCACCTATATAAAAGAGTGGATTCATTTGCTCTTCAGAACCAAAAAACAACCATGCTAGTATTATACCATAAACCGGCTCTAAGTTATTGGTAAGCATAACGGTATATGCTGTGAGCACACGCATAATCTTCACTGATGCGATGAACGCATAACAGGTACATATTAAGGATAGGATCAACAGATACCACCAATCAGAAACTTTTAAAACAAAAAATTCTGGTGTAAAATTTCCTTGCAAGGCCAACAACAGCGATAAAAACAAGGTACCTATTCCTAATTCATAAAAAGAAATAATAGAGGGTTTGTTTTCCTTTACCAGCTGGGCATTAACGATTGAAAAAAGGGCAGCGAGAAATGCTGAAATCAAAGCAATCACAATACCGTAAGAATAGCTGGGCTCCACACGAAAAATCAAATACAGACCAACCATTACCAATAAGCCAAAGAGTACTTCGTAGCTGATTACCTTTCGTTTGTATAGTATAGGTTCCAATAAAGCCGTGAAGAATGCCCCGGTGGACATCATGGCCAGCGCTACCGAAACCGTAGAAACTTTTATCGCCAAAAAAAAAGTAACCCAGTGCAATGCCACAACGATACCGGCAAACGTAAGCCACATAAAGGTCTTTGTAGTTATACGTAATTTAAATTTGGATAAAAGAATATACCCAAGAATAAATAGCGACGCCGAACCCATACGGTACCAGACCAGGGATAAGGAATCCAAAGAAATGAGTTTCCCTAAAATGGCCGTAAAACCATAAATAAAAACTATAAAATGAAGGTGGAGGAGATTGCTTAATCTATCTTTTTGCATTTTGCAACAAATAAAATGCCAAGGCGCCAAAGAGAACATTAGGTATAATAACCGCTAGCAGGGGAGAAAATCCTGATTGCTCCGCAAGCGTACCAAAAACCTTGTCAAAAAACACAAAAGCAAAAGCTACTAGAATTCCGAATGCAAGGTTAACCCCCATTCCACCACGTCTTTTTACGGAAGAAACCGCAACTGCGATGATGGTAAGAATAAAAGCTGTCAATGGAAGGGCCCATCTTTTGTATTTCACAAGTACATAGGTATTGATATTGGATGCTCCTTTCCTTTTTTGACTATCAATGAAGTCGTCCAGCTCGTAGAGGTTTTTTGTTTCTGCCACGTATGATACTTGGGTAAGATCGTTAATTTTAAAAGGAAACAGGGTATCTAGTCGTCTCTTCGTCTCAATTAATGAAGTGTCTCCACTAACGGTTCTTTTACTATACGATGTTAATCTATAGGTAGTATCCTTATCTACCCATCTTATATTTGCTGCAGAAATTTTAAATTTCAGTTTGTTATTTTCATCAAAACGCTCATACGTAAAATTATTCCCTAATTTTCTAGCAGGATCAAAGCTACTCACATAGATAAAATCTTTTTCGTTCAACTGATTGAATATATTACTCGTAATACGATCAGTTTTACCTTTTTTAAGGTATTTATATTTGAATTCGTTAAAACCAAGACTTGCATTCGGAACAACGAACATGGTCATTACGAACATAAGCACGGCTATCATGGATGCTCCAATCAAGTAGGGTCGTAAAAACCTATTATAAGATACTCCAGAGCTTAAAATGGCTACAATTTCAGTGTTGTTAGCGAGTTTAGAGGTGAAAAATATTACAGAGAGAAAAAGAAATATGGGGAACAAAAGGTTACCGATATAAATGGTAAAGTTTAGGTAATACACTAAAATTTCATTCAGTGGCGCTTCATTATCTATCATTTTACCAATCTGCTCTGCCAAATTCACCATAATACCAATGGGAATGAATAGCAGCAACATAAGTATAAATGTAGCCAGGTATCGCTTCAGTATATATTTATCTATTATCGAAAGCATTATAGCCTTTTATCCATTTGTTTTACCATACGGTCTTTCCATTCCCTAAAGTCGCCCTCCAATATATGTTTTCTTGCTTCTCGTACCAACCAAAGATAAAAACCTAGATTGTGTATCGTAGCTATTTGTTTTCCAAGATACTCGTTTGCAGCAAACAAATGGCGCAAATAGGCCTTGGTATACTCTCTATCTACAAACGTGGTTCCCATAGCATCCAACATAGAAAAGTCATCTTCCCATTTTTTGTTTTTTATGTTAATGGTTCCGTGTGCTGTGAACAGCATTCCATTTCTAGCATTTCTCGTTGGCATTACACAATCGAACATATCTACTCCTAAGGCAATATTTTCTAAAATATTAATGGGTGTTCCCACCCCCATAAGATACCTTGGTTTATCCTCTGGCAATATTTCGCAAACGATCTCGGTCATGGCATACAATTCCTCTGCTGGCTCCCCTACTGATAACCCCCCGATAGCATTACCTTCCGCGCCGGCGTTGGCAATATATTCTGCAGACTGCCTTCTTAAATCTTTATAGGTAGAACCCTGTACAATAGGAAAAAACGTTTGTGAATACTCATACTCAAAGGGTACTTTTTCCAAATGATTAATACATCTGTCCAACCACCTATGCGTCATATGCATAGATCTTTTTGCGTAGTTGTAATCACATGGGTACGGTGTACATTCGTCAAAAGCCATAATAATATCAGCTCCGATCACCCGTTGTATTTCCATTACATTCTCCGGTGTGAACATATGTGTAGAACCATCTATATGCGATTTAAACTTTACACCTTCCTCTTTTATTTTCCTATTTGCGGAAAGGGAGTACACTTGGTAGCCTCCACTGTCTGTTAGTATGTTACTATCCCAACCCATAAACTTATGCAGACCACCCGCCTGTTTTAGTATACTGGTCTTAGGCCTTAGGAACAAATGATAAGTATTGCCTAAAATGATATCGGGATTAATTTCTTCCCGCAATTCCTTTTGGTGCACTCCCTTTACGGATGCAACAGTGCCAACAGGCATAAAAATTGGCGTTTGTATGGTACCATGATCAGTCTCAATGGTTCCTGCCCTTGCTTTACTAAGTGGATCGGTCTTGTGTAAGGTGAATTTCAAAATCTTCTGAATAAGGGTACAAATATAATGAACTCAAAGTCCCCAAAACTTAATAAAAAGTAAATATCTAAAAGCCATTGGAATATCCAACCAATCTATAAAAAAAGACACTCCACGGCCGTGGATTGGTGTAAAACAATAAAGCCTAAGGCTTTGCGTTCTGATGGTATAACGAGAAACGGAATGTTCGGTATTGTTATTGATTACCATTTCATTCATAAAAACATAATGATCATGAGAAAAATAGTTTTAGTTACCCTAGTAGTATTGTCAGGATTTTTTGGCTTAGCGCAAACTGGTTCTGGCTTTGGATTGAAAGGAGGCATCAACTACGCCGGAAATGGGGATTTTTTCGATTCCGCTGAAAACGCAATACAATCACCCGATAAAAATGTCGGTTACCATTTAGGTATTTTTGGCAAACTTGGTAATAGGGTATATGTAAGACCCGAGTTGGTATATACTAGTACCACTTCAGGCTATAATAAAGGCGATTTAAAATTAAATAAATTGGATGCACCGATTTTAGTAGGTTTAAAAGTTATCGGACCATTAAATGTGTTTGCTGGCCCCGCTTTCCAATATATTTTGAACAGTAAGTTTGACGGGGTAACTATCGATAACATTGAGAACGATTTCACCGTAGGTTTGAATATAGGTGCTGGTGTAAATTTTGGAAAATTTGGTTTGGATGTACGGTATGAAAGAGGACTCAGCGCGAATGAAATCAATTTTGTAAACAGTAATATAGTTGCCCTAAATGAGGATAGAGTAGATACAAGGTCAAATCAAATTATTTTAAGCTTGTCTCTTAAACTATAGTATCCAGACTAGTAAATAAAAAAGCCCTTTAAGAAAACTTAAAGGGCTTTTTTTATGGTGCTAAAGTTCTAGTCAATATCCAAATGATCGAAAATTCCATCCCCATCCGTATCTCTGTAGGAAAGAAAAGTACCATCTGGTTTTAGGTTTATTTCTTCTATGGTAGGGATACCATCGTTATCATCATCACTATCCCGATAATTAGGCAACAGTACTCGTACCTCGTCCGCTACATCGGTATTATCATTGTTTAGGTTGCCGTTACCGTCCAAGTCTTCCATGTAGGAGGGGATTCCATCTCCATCCGTGTCTGTGTTTTCTTGGAAATAATATGCATCCACTTTAAAAATCAAAGGGGCATAGGCTGGTATTAAATTACTTGATGGTATGCTAAAATAGCCCAACCCTGAAGGCATAAAAATAGCTCCAATACCGTAACCGTCATAGCTGAAGGTTCCATCACCATTTTCTACAGCTTCCGTTCCACTATTAAAGAACCTCATCCCATTACCAAATCCTCTAACTACTTGGGACAGGTTAAACTGCACCGGCTGACTTACTGAGGAATCAAATACAGTACCGTCTAGCAAAGACCCCTCATACCTTAAAATATAATTATCCCCAATCGTAGGTAAAGTATCAGACGTTCCTTGCCTAGCAATTAAATAGTACAATTTATGGTCTACTACTTCACCGTCCGTTCTTTGAAACTCATCGGATCCTACCGATATTGTTTCTACACCAAATTCAACACCAGCTAAATCTCCACTATCAAAAATGGATACCTTATCGGCATTTTCTCCTGCTATGGTATCAAATCTAATTCTGTAATCAAAATCTGCAGTCGGAGTTTGAAATTCCTCATAATTATAAAAGTGACTTTTTAAAAAAGCTACTATATCCGCATCATCTACATCAACGACATCAGCCAAATCCCTTGGCGGTACCACCTCTACATCTGGTAGGCCTCCGTCATCGTCACTTCCGCACGACAACATAATGGCTGACATGCATACAATCCAATAGATATTTCTTAATTTCATCATCTCAATAATTAAGCGCGCAAGATACAATTTTCCCTTATTTTTGCTTAGAACCTTAACAAAGAATTTTGTTTGTAATGCGGATAGATAAATACTTGTGGAGCACGCGATACTTTAAAACACGGAATATAGCTACCAATGCCTGTAAAAAAGGACATGTTAAAATAAATGCACAAATTGCGAAACCAGGTAGAGAGGTTTTTCCAATGGATACCATTATTGTTCGCAAAAATCAAATCAACTATCAATGCACCGTATTGGACATTCCCCAGAGCCGGGTTGGGGCAAAACTTGTAGATATGTATCGAAAAGATACGACGCCCAAGGAAGCATTTGAACACAACGAACTTTTACAATATTCTAAGGAGTATTATCGAAAAAAAGGTGCTGGAAGACCAACAAAAAAAGATAGAAGAGAAATAGAGGATTATTTGGACGAACCATCCGAATCAGACAAATTCAAAGAAACCGAATCGGACAAGGATGTATAACTAGACCCTCCTTATATATAAAACCTAACGCAGCAGATCTATGGAACAACTAATTCTTTCACACGAGCAAATTCAATTTAAAATAAAGCGCATTGCTTATCAAATTTATGAAGCTAATGTAGATGAAGAACAAATCATCATTGCCGGTATTGAAGGAGGAGGTATTAAGTTCGCAAAAAAAATAATAAGTCTACTTCGCAAAATTACCGATGCAGAAATAACCTTGTGCAAGGTCATAATGGACAAAAGTAACCCGCTAAAAAGTGGCGTTAGCACATCAATTCCTGAAGATGAGTTTAAGAATAAGTCTATCGTACTCGTAGATGACGTACTTAACTCTGGAACAACGCTTATTTATGGCGTACATCATTTTTTAAAAACACCTTTAAAACAACTTAAAACAGCTGTTTTAGTAAATCGCAACCACAAAAAATATCCTGTAAAGGCAGATTATAAGGGAATATCACTATCCACCTCTTTACAGGAGCACGTCAATGTTTTTTTTGAAGCTAAAAACGATCGGGTTTTTTTAAACTAAACT
>CBDUKC010000061.1:0-13231 GCA_965367705.1 uncultured Maribacter sp.
ACGGTACCTTAGGGTGAACATGAACTTTAACTCGGCCAATACTGGGGTGCATATCGTAGAGTTTGAGGCCTACGGTACCCCTACTACTTCCAATAACACGGCTAGTTTGGTCTTCGAGAATACAGGTTTAACGATAGGTGAGGGGAATGGCACCACGATTTTCACGGTAATGCTCGACGGTAACACTTCCGGTCCCTTTACGGTCGATTATACTACCACTGATGGCACTGCCCAGAACTCCAGTGACTATACGTCCAATTCTGGGACCTTAAACTTTTTTGGCAACGACCAGGAGACCTATGATATTGTAGTGGCAATTACGGATGACGAAATTATCGAAGGTACAGAGGGTTTCTTCTTGGACCTTTCGAACATATCGGATGCTTTGGTTTCGATTGGTACACCGAGGGCTACTGCTAGTATTCAGGACAACGATTTCGATTCTGGAGGTACCGTCAACTTGGCTCTTGGACGTCCCACGACGGCTTCTTCTGAGGAGTCTGGTCGGACGAGCGATTTAGCGGTTGACGGGGACTATTCGCGAAGCAGCTGGTGGGGTGCGAACCCTTATTCTCAGTGGTGGCAGGTAGACTTGGAGGATGAGTACGATTTGAGCCGTATAGTTGTAGTTAACTATTACGACGGTACGCGTTACTACCAGTACGATGTCGAAGCCTCCACCGACGGTGTCAACTGGAGGAACATCACTGATTTCAATACGAACACCATTCCAGCTACGCCAATTGGCAATACCTTTGTTTTGAGCAATACGACTGCACGGTACCTTAGGGTGAACATGAACTTTAACTCGGCCAATACTGGGGTGCATATCATAGAGTTTGAGGCCTACGGTGTTCCTTTCGAGATGTTGTCTTTAAATGTAAAAACTTCTTCATTTAATAATTTGGGTGATGCGGATTATGATGTTGTAGTTTATCCCAATCCAGTGGAGAATGGCAGAAATATTGGATTGCGAGTAATTTCTCCGAACGACAATAATGCAAGTGTGAAAATTTTTAATACAAATGGAATTCAACTATTTAGTGAAGTTTATAAGACCTTTCAAGGTGTAAATGAATTTGATATCAATTCTACCAGTTTACCTATTGGTATGTACTATATAATCGTAGATATTCAGGGTGAAGAGAAAGTTGCTAAGATTCTTGTCAAATAGGCAAATGATGCAAACGATACGGCTAGTAGCCAATAGATTAATAATTTTGTTGTCTCTATTGTTATACAACGGTATATTTAAACATATGTAGATCTGATGGGTGCCAATGTTTTAAAAAATGAACGTCGAACCTTAAGCTTCGATAGGCTAATTTAATTTGTTATCCAACGATATGGACACGGATAGCGGATTTTATTCTTATGTAGTTTTTAGGATTTTATTCTATATGTTATGTAATGAGTTTGCTTCACTGAATCTTGTCAATTCCTAGTTAACTCAAGGATAGTTCTAGATAATAATGCCATTATTTCTGTTTTACAGTAGTAAAAAATACTTTGCATCAAAGTTTTCCTTTTAGTGAAGGAAGGTGAGAAAAATACAATGTATCAAAAGACTTTTTATTTCCTACGAATGCAACTGTACCTATAAAATTTTCATCAAACTCGAAACTAAGCACTACCAAGTTAGGAATATTTACCAATAGTTCTGAGTTTAGTTTATGCGAACCGTCACTGGCGGGAATTTGTATGAAATCATCGCTAATACCTTTCCCTGTCGCCTTTACAATTGCCTCTTTACGCGTCCAAAAGCTAAAATAAGTACGTTTTTGGTCACTAGCTTTCGCTAAGATATTCCTGTCAGTTTTATTGAAGACATATTTTATAGTATCAGAATAGTCATAATCTCGATTTACTTTTTCTATATCAATACCAATTGGAATCTCTCCGATGGCTATAAGAGCGTACTCAGTGGTATGCGAGACATTAAAAAATAATGATGGATGGGAGGATAGGTAGGGCTTTTTATTATGATGTATTGCAATGGTTATTTGATCTACTCGTAAGCCTCTGAATTCTGCCAATAATATTTTAAGCAACGCTCTCCGAATAATGAAGCTATTACTGTCTTTTTTAAAATGATAGTTTTGCGCTCTTTTTAGCTCTGTATCATCCAGATGACGCAACAGTTTAGAAACCAATCCCTGATAAATAGAGAGTTTTATCTTGTATAACTTGAATTTTGAATCGCTTGATGGTGATTGGTTTATATCCTCCATAAGAACATCAACATTCCCACAAAACAACTTACTGTACACTTTCTGCATTATGATTGTCCAATACATGCTGAAGGTGTTTTGCAAAGACTTCCACATTTCCTTTGTCGAACATATCAATATGATTGCCCGGAACCATGTGCTTACGAATACCTTTTCTTGCCATTTTTTTCCAACCAAGAAACTTATCGTCATGTACAAAATTAATTTGCTCTTCGGCCTTAAATAAATCTATAACTATATCTTGGGGTTCTATAACATAAGTACTCGTAGCTTTGTAATGATTGGATTCCATTTTCAATAATCGATTATGTTGCATCTGAACCTGCTTTTCCTTTCCATATTTCATTCTCAAAAATAATCCTGAAACGAATAGTTTTATTAAACCCGTTCTTCGTTTAAATTTCTTTTTACTGGTAAACATGTTAAACGTGATGAAAACTATTTTTCCCAAGATATAAAATATATCTACTATTTTTTTCTTAATAGGGCTTTCGAAATAATAATCTGGAAATACGTAAGTATCAAATTCTCCAACCATTTTCACTTCTTTACCCATGGCCTTTAACTGTCTTGCCATTTCAAAAGCAATAGTTCCACCCAATGAAAATCCGGCCAATGCATAAGGACCATCTGGATTTGACGCAATGATTTCAGTAAGATAATCGGTTGCCATTTGATACATGGAATCATGCGGTTCGGCAACACCATCTAAACCTCTTGCCTGTAGCCCGTAAACCGGTTGGTCTTTGTCTAAGTTTTTAGCCAATTCATTAAATATCAATACATTGTGGTGAGCCCCATGTACTATATATAAAGGTGGTTTTGTTCCTTCTGGTTTTAAAGGTACTAAGGAGTCCCAAACAACAAATTCACTGTCCATATAAGCAGCTAATTTCTTTATTGTTGGATGTTTTAATAAGGCTACTAATGGTAATCTGTTTCCTGTTTTTTCTTCCAACATGGTCATTACCCTTACCGCGATAACAGAATGACCACCGAGCTCAAAAAAGTCGCTATCCACTCCTATATTGTCAATTTTTAGACATTTCTTCCAAACCTCGGCTATTACTTTTTCTGAATCGCTAGCAGGTTCGGTATATCCGGTTTTAACCTTCGTTTTTGGTAAAGTATCGACCAATTTCTTACGATCAATTTTTCCATTAAGCGTGGTAGGGAATTCGGAAACCAGATTAAATTGCTGCGGTACCATGTGCATTGGTAGCTGGTTTCTTAGCGTTTGTTTCCAAATAGTTAGTTGATCTTCTTCAGAAACGGTTCCTGTTTTCGTAGTAAGTAAGTTAGCTACTAATTTATCTTCATGGAATAAAACTACAGAAGACTCTATTCCTTCAAGGGAATCCAAGGCTTGTTCTATTTCACCAAGTTCAATTCGATGCCCCCTTATCTTAATTTGTTGGTCTATACGACCTAAGCACTGTACCTCTCCAGAAGGAAGTAGTTTAGCCAGGTCTCCGGTACGATAGACAATACTACCTGCGGCTTCATCGAACGTGTTTTTAACAAATTTTTCGGCTGTCAAGTCAGGTCGCTTCCAATATCCCTTGGCAACACCGTCACCAGCAATATAAAGCTCACCAATTTTACCTGGCTCTACTAGGTTCCCTTGTTCGTTTACAATGTAGAACTGGGTATTGGCTATAGGTCTCCCTATGGTAATTATTTCGGCTGAGGGCGAAACTTTGGTCAGGGAAGACCATATGGTTGTTTCAGTTGGTCCGTATAAATTCCAAAGTTCATTAACCTTTCCTACTATTTTTTTTGCCAGTACCAGCGGTAGTGCTTCTCCGGTACACAATGCCCGAATAGGTAGCTTTTCCTTCCATCCTGAATCTAGTAACATTTGCCAGGTTGCCGGAGTAGCCTCCAGCATTGTAATACCATCGTTTCTAAGGATATCGAGTAGTAAACGTGGGTCTTTGGAGGTTTCTTCGTTGGTCAACACCAATTCAGCTCCTTTTAGTAGGGCTCCGTACAGCTCAAAACCTGCAATATCAAAGGAAATTGTGGTTATGGAGAGTATTCTGTCCGTTTCTTGGATACCCGGTTCTACCAAAACGCTACTTAGTAAATTAACTATGTTTTTATGTGATACAGATACGCCTTTTGGCTTACCTGTTGAGCCCGATGTATACAATAGATACGCTATGTCATCTGAATCAACTTTTAATTCTATTGGGGTACTTGGATATTTTTCTAATTCAGCAAAAATAGTTTCTAAAAATAATATCTCAGTGTCCGATTTGAGTGCAGAGATAGACGATTCTTTCGTAATCATGTATTTGGCTTCTGAATCTTGAAGCATAAATTCCAAGCGTTTGCTCGGATAGCTTGGATCTAAGGGAACATAGGCTGCCCCACATTCCAAAATAGCAAGTAAGGTGGTTATCAGTTCAATCGAACGTGGTAAAGAAACGGCTATATAATCTCCTGGACCAACTCCCTGCTGTATTAAATAATGTGCTAACTGGTGTGCCTGTTTTTCTAGATTACCATAGGAAATTACTTGATTTCTAAAAGTTATGGCCGGTTTTTCAGGGGATTTTTGACATTGTTCTGTAACTAATTCATGCAATGGCAACTTAGGAAAAGAAACTTCTGTGGCATTCAAGTCAGCATATGCAGACGCATCGACCTTGATAATATTACCTATCTCTACACTTGGATTGGCTACAATATTATGCAACACTTCCTTAAAAGAGGCCATCATCCCCTCAATAGTTGCCGCTTTAAAGAGTGCAGTGTTGTAAGACCATTCTAAAATGAGTTCATCTTCAGTTCCCGTGGCGTTTAAAAAAAGCTCAAATGCTTCAAAGGCCCTAGGATTGCTTTTTAGTTTATAGCTAAGGTCATTAAAAGCAACGGCCGTATCCATACCCATATCAATATTAAAAGTGATAGGAACCAATGGCACTCTGGATGGATCTCTTGTTATTGCAAGTTTCTGTAGTAATTGACCAAAACTAAATTGCTGATGGTCATAGGCATCAAAAATTTCACTTTTTCTATTTTTTAAATAAGCATTGAATGGGGTATCCGCAATAAGTTTACTGCGGAGTGGTAAAAGGTTAACACAGTGCCCTACTAGTTGGGTCTTACCGTTTAGGGATTGACCCGCTGCGGGCAAGCCCAATACCAAATCATCTTGACCTGTTTGTCGATAAAGGAACACTTCAAAGGCTGCCATTAAGGTTACCACGAAACTAGCTCCAGATTTTATCCCTACTTTTTTCAAAGCTGATACCAATTCAAGGTCAATGGGAAAATCTAATCGATTGCTTTTAAAAGTCCGTAGTTCTGGTCTTGGAAAATCTGTTGGTAAGCTTACCGTTGGTACAGATGATTCGTATTGCTTAAGCCAATATTGCTCCGTTTCAATATAGGCGTCGCTGTTCATAAATTCCTGCTCTTCGGCTGCAAATGAGCTAAAGGTGTCAGGTGGAGCCACATTAGGGGTAGCGCCAAGAATATGTGCAGAGTAAAAAGCGCCTATTTCTTCAAGCATAATACCTGTAGACCAGCCATCGCATATAATATGATGTGCCGTCAGCACCAACTGGTGCTCTTGTTCGGATAGCTTTAACAGACCAATTTTTAATAAGGGTCCTTTAATTAGGTCAAAAACATAATGTGCGTCTTCGGATAAATATGCTTGGACAGCCATATTTTTATCCGCTGCAGAACCTTGTGAGATATCTTTAAAGAAAATGTTCTGGGAAATCTCCTCAAAAACGGTCATAAAACGGCCGTCTGGGCTAAATGTTGAACGCAAAGCCTCATGTCTTGCGACCAACTGTTGCGCCGCATATTCCAAGGCTTCTCGTTGTAATTCACCTTTTAAAATTAGGGAAACAGATTCGTTGTAAGACCTACTAGCATCCTCCCCTCCAAACTTACAGGCAATCCATATTTCTGCCTGCGCCTGAATAATAGGAATAATCTTTTCAATTGCGGGACCTGCAAATGGATCATGTGCAACGGTAACTGTATTCTGCATATTTTGGTTTATTGACTACAAGGATTCTAATTGCGTAACGAAATCTTTAACTAATTAGTATCGTCCGTTATATTTCAATTTTAACATAAGACCCATTTTTCTGTTCATCTACAACGAACCATGCAGGATTGCCAGACTCATCCATTCCTAAGCGTGCTCCCGGCACAGGTGGGCTATTTAAATCTTTTTTGGGAGTGGTATTATTCACCGCAACGGTATGCACTCCCTCGGACTTTAAAATACCAGAAGCGATAAGTTCATCCATACTGGTAGTAAACGCATTGGTCAGGGTATTTATATCCTCTTGTTTGAATGCACTAGTGATAAAACAAGGAAAACCGTCCCAAACGTGGATTCCTTTTTCACGTAACAAAACAAAAAGTAGTTCCGCATACGGTATTTCTTCCAGCATTTTTAATCGCCATAGGGAACCAAAATAATTAATTTCCATTGGTAATCCGCGTTTCGAAATTTCTCTGTTTAGATTTTCCGCAAAATTTTTAGTAAGCGTATTAAGACCATTTTGAAGGGCTTCTCCCTTCTCTTTCATATGCAGTAAGGATGCTTTTGCCGCAGCTAGCGCAAGTGGATGTCTTACGAAGGTACCTGCAAAATAAGTTACCCCTATTTCCGGATAAGAATCATCGCCATACTGCCAGAACCCACCGTCAAGTGCATCCATATAAGTCTTACTTCCAGCTATAGCCCCAATGGAAATTCCTCCACCGATTACTTTACCGTATGTCGCTAAATCTGCCTTTATTCCAAACAAGGCTTGAGCTCCACCTGGATGCATTCGGAAACCTGTTATGACTTCGTCAAAAATAAAGGCCGTTTCCGTTTTTTTCGTTATTTCGCGTATCTCTCGTAGAAATTCAACAGGTTGAAACTCTGGTCTGCGACTTTGAACAGGTTCAACCAATACTGCGGCCAGCTCGTGGGAACGTTCACGAATAATATCTAGACTTTCTTGAGTCCCATATTCCAAAATCAATACATTTTGCACTGAATCCTTTAAAATTCCTGCAGAGGCCGGAAACGTCATTAATTTTTTAGATCCTCTTACAAGACCTTCGTCATTTATTCCATGGTAGGCCCCTGAAAAACCTACTATGAGATTACGACCTGTAACGGTTCGTGCAATACGCATAGCACCTAAAACAGCTTCTGAACCGGTGTTACACAGTGCTGCTCTTTCAAGGCCGGTAAATTCGCAAAGTAATTCACAGACCTCACCTGCTAGCGGATGTTGAGGTCCTACCTCATATCCACTGTCAATTTGTTTGCGTAGTGCATTTGTTACGAAATCTGGTTGATGTCCGAATAAACTGGAGCCAAAGCCATTTAGCGTATCTATATACTCATTACCATCTATATCCCATAACCGGTTTCCTAATGATTTTTCAACCACGATTGGATATACTAATTCTTTAGTTAATGGCTTAAACCCAGAAACTACTCTCGGGTCTGACATATGCGCTCGATGTTTTTGTGTGTATGCTTTACTTCCAGCAGTTTTTTTGTTGTAAGAAGCCGTTAATTTATCTAAAAATGATTTTTGTTCATGCCCGAGTTCCGTGGCTTGCTTTTCAATCCTAGGAGAAGCACCGAACGGTTTTTTGAGCTCCTTTATTTCTTCTTCAGAAAGCCCTTCCGATGAAGAATCTATAGGTGGTTTTATGTCTGGAGCTACGGAAGTTGCAGGTGCTGGAGCCGCTACTTGCGCTGTATTGGTTTCTTGAGCCATAACAGGAGCCGTATTAGCTCCTTTTAACAACTCTAATTGTCTTCCCAACAATTGAAGTTGCTGCGCGATAAGGTCTATAGCAGAACCATTGTTATTGTACACAGGTGCATGCGTAGTATTTGTTTGGACCGGTATGCTTGCGGCTACCGGACTAGGAGTTGGAATCTGTGCTGGAGCCACTGCCGGTGCGCTAGCCAAAGGAGCAGTAACGGGTGCTGGGGCAAAAAGCTCTGGTGGCAACGTTTTATCCAAGTGGCTGGCCAAAAGATTTGGTGTGCCAAATTCATCATTTAACTGACGAAAGGTAATAGGTGTCTTGAACTCATTTTTACAAGTAATCGCCATTTGTGTTAAAACAAGCGAATCGAGGCCAAGTTCAAGAAAGCTATAATCGTGCTCAGAAGATTCTAATTCCATTCCCGAGGTATTCATGACGATGTCTGCAATTTTTTCTAGAAGTGTCGTTTTTCTGTCAGGTTGCGTAACTGTATTCATTTGAGTTTGTATAGATGGATTAATGTTTTGTTCAATACTTGTATTAACTGGTGCCGAAGGTGTTTCCATTACTGGTGGATTTATCCAACAAGGTTTACGATCAAACACATAGGCTGGTAACCAGATTTTTTCTCTAATTTGATTTTTATAAAATGCCTGCCAGTCGGGCTCTATTCCATTTTGCCAAAGTTGACCTAATGCAGCTAATACGTTATGATAGGAATTTTCATTATCCCCGGGTTTTACCAAGCTGGATATTGAAGTTGCTGATTTTGCCTTCTTTTTCTGTTGGGATAAGGTGGTTAAAGCGCGACCGGGTCCAACTTCGAGTAATAAAATATCCTCTAGTTCAAGTGCTGTTTCCATAGCGTCTGAAAAACGTACCGTAGCCCTTAAGTGATTTGTCCAATAAAGGGGGTCGGTTGCTTCTGCATCGGTAAGCCAAGTTCCTGTTACAGTAGAAAGTATAGGTACGCGAGGTATGTTCAATTTTCTTTTTCTTACTTCTGCTTCAAATTTCTCTAAAACAGGATCCATCATCGTGCTATGAAAGGCATGACTTGTCAGCAATAATCTATTAGGGATTTCTTTTTCTTCTAAAACTTTAGCAAAAGCTTCAACAGGCGCATCTTCTCCAGAAACCACACATAGTAAATCTGAATTTACTGCAGCGATGGAAAGCGTTTTTGGAAGTATTTCGGATAAGGTATTGTATGCCGTTCGTACGGACAACATGCTGCCTCCTGGTAGTTCGCTAACAAACCTACCACGAAGGGCGACTAAAACTAGGGCGTCTTTTAATGTAAAGATTCCGGCCAAATGAGCAGCAACAAATTCACCAATACTATGTCCACAAAGCATCGTGGGTTCAATTCCCCAGCTCATCCAAAGTTTAGATAGCGCATACTCCACAACAAATAAAGCAGGTTGTGTATATTGGGTGTCCTTTAATCGTTTCTCTTCTTCATCTCCGTTAGTATCAGGATAAATTATTGCACGGATATCATAATTAAATTCTTCTTGTAACATTTCGGCACAATGGTCAACAGCCTCACGGAACACATTCTCATGTTCATAAAGCGATTTGCCCATATGCAAATATTGCGCGCCTTGACCTGGAAAAAGAAATGCCAAATTAGTAGGTACAAGCTTCAAATCAGAAGATTTAACCGAGGTTGTATCGTTTGCTAACAAGTTATGGATTGCATTTTCCGAATCAGTTACCAAAGCAAAACTTCGTTTTCTAAACGTATCTCTTGTTGCAGTAAGTGAGTACGCTACATCTGCTATCTTTATTTCTTCTGACGATGTAATAAAATTGCCTAAAGCAGTTTGATAACCCTTGAGACTGTTTTCTGATTTTGCTGACCAGGTTAGCAATTGTAACGGCCTGCTATCTCCAGAGGTTACCTTCTTATTTTCAAATTCTTCAACTACAATATGAACGTTTGTGCCACCAACACCAAAAGAACTAATTCCTGCTCTACGCGTATTTTTGGAATCCCACTCACGTAAGATATTGTTCACAAAGAACGGACTGTTATCAAAATCGATTAAAGGGTTTGGTTCAGAAAAGCCTAAAGATGGTGGTATCTGTTTATGATTTAAAGCTAGAATAGTCTTAATGAAACCAGCTACACCTGCCGCTGCCGTCAGATGGCCTATATTACTTTTTATAGAACCAACTGCACAATAATTTTTTTGAGATTGCTTTCCGAAGGCTTCGTGTAAACCTTCCATTTCTATAGGGTCTCCTATAGGTGTTGCGGTACCATGAGCTTCTATATAGCTGATATCGGAAGGAGAAATATTCGCATCGTTTTGAGCCCTTGAAATGGCATCGGATTGCCCTTCTACACTAGGCGCGGTAAAACTCCCTTTTCCTCCACCGTCATTGTTTATTCCAACTCCTTTTACAACCCCATATACTTGGTCTCCATCTTTTTTTGCAGCATCAAGGCTTTTTAGGAGTACAACGCCGCAACCATCACTGAAAATGGTTCCTTTACCTTCTTTGTCAAAAGATCTACAACGTCCATCTGGACTCAACATGGAGCCTTCTTGATATAAATGACCACTATAAATCGGAGCTGTTATACTAGATCCACCAGCTAAAGCCACATCGCATTGACCACTTCTAATGGATTCAACCGCCTCTGCAATAGCAAGAAGTGATGTGGAGCAGGCAGAATGAACGCTTACTGCTGGTCCTTTTAAATTTAAGTGATAGGCCGTTCTAGTCGAAATATAATCCTTTTCATTTAGTGTATTTGCTTGAAATTCACCAACCTGATTTAGTACTTCTTTATTGGTAAGCACATTGTTCTTATAATAGGTGTTCGTACCTGTACCAGCATACACACCTATATTTCCTTCGTAATGCTTGGGTAGGTAACCCGACTGCTCCAGAACCTCCCATGCTATTTCTAAAAATAGTCGTTGCTGGGGGTCCATCACAGAAGCTACCTTTGGGTTTAATCCAAAGAAAGATGCGTCGAACTCTTGAGCAGTTGAAATAATCCCTCTAGCTTTAACGTAAAGCGGGTCATTACGCAAGGCTTCAGGGATACTAGCATCTAATTCTTCTTTTGAGAAAAAGGATATGGTCTCTCTTCCTTCTTTTAACACTTCCCATAATTCCTGAATGGTATTGGCACCTGGGAATCTACCCGCCATACCAATAACAGCTACGTCATTTGATGATTTTGAATGACCACCTTTTTTAATGGTTTTCTTGGTCTTTGCCGTTTTAGTCGGTTCTAAATAACTAGAAATCTCTGTAATAGTTGGGAACTGGTAGAGTTTCGTTATTGGTAATTTATATTGGTAGTCTTTTAATATAGTGGCCACTACTTTTTGAGCTAATAATGAAGTGCCACCTAATTCAAAGAAATTGTCATCAATTCCAATTTCGGGTATATGTAATAAATCAACCCAAACCTTGGTTATGTTTTTTTGAATTTTGGTAGTAGCTTTTTTGAAAAGGGGAGCAGAGCTAGGTCTTTTGTATTCAGGTGCAGGCAAACTCTTTTTGTCAATTTTTCCACTTGAGGTTTTTGGAAAACCAGCTACCGCTACAAAATAGGAAGGGAGCATATAATCTGGTAATATGTCCGACACTTTTTGACGAATAGACGCTAAATCCAAATCATCTTGGTTGGGTTCTATATAAGCTACCAACTGTGTTTGTCCGGCCAAATGGTTAGAAGCTATCACGACTGTTTGATGTATTCCAGGTAAAGAGTTGATAGCTAATTCAACTTCAGCTAACTCTATTCTATGTCCGCTAATCTTAACTTGATCATCTTGACGGCCAAGGAATTCAATATTACCATCGGGTAAAAACTGAGCAATATCTCCTGTCCTATAGATGCGGGAGGTTTTACCATCGGGTGAGCTCCAATCAACAAATTTCTCATCCGTCAATTCTGGATTGTTCAGATAGCCTATTGCTAAGCATTCTCCGGCTATACAAAGCTCCCCTGTAGTGCCATCAGGGACAGTTTCTAGATTCTTGTCCAGAATATAAATAGTAGTGTTTTTAATTGGTTTGCCAATGGTTGGTAATGCTGGCCAGTTAGAAGGATGACCATCTAATCTTAATTCTGTTACAACGTGGCATTCGGTAGGCCCATACTGATTGTAGAGAACACAATCTTTTAACTTAGTAAAAAATGTATTTACTTGAGATGTGATTTTAAGCTGTTCACCCGCTGTCATTATTTCTTTAAGTGACTCAGGAAATACCTTTGTGCTTATTGCTGTTTCTGCTAAAGCTTGCAAAGCGACAAAGGGTAAAAATAGTCTATTGACTTGTTGTTTTTTTATATAATCCAAAAGTGCGACCATATCTAGTCGTAAAGCATCATTAATGAGTACAAGAGTACCACCGTTGCTTAGTGTAGCCATGATTTCTTGAAAGGAAACATCAAAACTTAAGGGTGCAAATTGTAAGGTCCGTGAGCCGTTCTTACTCGTTGAATTTTCGTTCTGCCAGTCAATGAGATTTAACATGGCCTTTTCTCCCATACAAACACCTTTTGGTTCACCTGTTGAGCCAGAGGTATATAGCACATACGTAGCTAAATCTTCTGTTTTCAAATCGGTACCTTCTTGATCAGTAGTTTTTTCAAGACTGGTAACTTCAATCGGAGTAAGCCCATTAGCTAGTACGTTGTTCTTGTCTTCTTTAGTTGTTAGACAAAAAGATAGATTGGAATTGCCAATCATGCTATCAAGTCTTTTTTTAGGATATCCAAAATCAATGGGGAGATACGCTTTGCCAGCTTTTAAAATTGCTAATACAAAGATGATTTGTTCAATACATCTGGTGGTTGGCACCCCAATGAAATCTTCATTTTCAGCAAGATGTAATATTGTAGCGCACACTTTTGAAATCTCCTGTTGTGCTTGTTCATAACTTAGCTTTTGGTTTTCAATGAGTATACAATCGGCATCAGGATATAATCTAGCTGATTTTTCAAATAGGAGGTAAAGGTTGTTTGGGTTACTCATTTTGTTACAATTTATAATACTTCAGGCTCAATTAAATTACGCTGTTATTTGATTATCTTTATCCCAGCTTAGAAACGGTTGTAAACAATTTTTAGTATTGTAACTTATTACAAAGACTTAAGTGTTTTTTTTAACTACGAGTGATTCTAATTTTATCCAATTATTACTCACTTCAAAGGACTTTTTAAAAAGAAATCCAGACTTTTTCTTAGCTCCTTGATTGTATGC
>CBDUKC010000062.1:0-13144 GCA_965367705.1 uncultured Maribacter sp.
GTACACGCCATACAGGCAATGCATGAAGGCAAAGCTAAAGTGTTCATCGCACTGGGTGGGAATTTCGCTTCTGCCGTAGCAGATACCCAATATGTTGCCGATGCACTTCAAAACTGTAGCCTAACGGTACAGATAAGCACTAAATTAAATCGAAGTCATCTCATAACAGGAAAAAAGGCCTTGATATTACCTACGTTGGGCCGTTCAGAAAAGGATATAAAAAATGGCAACCCTCGGTTTTTAACTGTAGAAAACAGCATGGGAAAGGTGCACCGTACTAAAGGTGTTGTAGCTCCAAAATCTGACCAACTCAAAAGTGAACCGGAAATAGTTGGCGGTATGGCGCAGGCTTTTTTCAAAGATAATCATCCCGTGGAATGGCAAAGCTTAGGTTCTGATTACAATGCTATTCGAGATAAAATCGCTGCTACCATAAGTGGTTTTGAAGCTGTTACGGAGAAATCTAAAGGGTCTGGTTTTTACCTACCTAATAATGTGCGGGATTTAGATTTCAGTAAACTGCCCAATGGAAAAGCTCAATTTAGTACGTGCCCAGTAGCGGATCATAACATGAAAAAAAATGAGCTACTGCTCATGACCATTCGCTCCCATGACCAGTTTAATACTACTATATATGGATTGGATGACCGATATCGTGGCATACATAACGAACGTAGGATTATTTTTATGAACGAAGCTGATATGAGAGCCCAAGATTTAACGAAACTGGAAGTTGTAAATCTGACAAGTAATTACGACAACACGAAGAGAGTGGCAGAACAGTTTCTGGTAGTTCCATATGATATTCCAAAAGGGAACGTTGCCGCATATTTTCCAGAAACGAATATGATTATCCCATATAACCATTTTGCAGATTACAGCAACACTCCAATCAGTAAGTCTGTTATTGTGACCATTGAAAAGCGCAAAGAAGTTAGTGGCTAGCTCGTAATGGCACTAATTTAATAGCTATAAAAAGACGGAAGTAATGAATCCTATTTCAAAGCTCCACACCAAAACACGAATACCCAATTTATAGCTAACTTGTATTTGAGTTTGACATTTATATCTTAAAAGAAAAGCCTAAAAGTGTACTGCATTGTAGACATAGAGACCACTGGAAACGGAATTAAGGGAAACCGAATTACCGAAATCTCCATTTTCAAATCTGATGGTCATGAATTAGTTGATGAGTTTACCAGTTTAGTAAATCCCGAATGTGAAATTCCTTATTTTATTACCGGACTTACTGGCATTGATAACGATATGGTAAGGAACGCACCCGTATTGCAAGATGTGGCAGAAAAAATTCTTGAAATCACCAAGGATACAATTTTCGTTGCCCACAGTGTCAATTTTGATTACAACGTCATCAAAAATGAGCTAAAAGGTATCGGTTTAACCTTTTCTCGCAAGAAACTTTGCACGGTACGTCTTTCTAGAAAATTATTACCTGGATATAACTCTTACAGCCTTGGCAAGCTTTGCTCGGCCATAGGTATTCCACTAACAGATAGGCACCGCGCCCGTGGCGATGCCCATGCAACCATGCTCCTATTTCATAAATTATTACGAACCAAAGGAGCAGATACTGTTTTTAAAAATTTTTTGAACTCACGTTCTCAGGAAGCTACATTGCCACCGGACCTTCCCAAAGAAGAATTTGAAAAACTACCATCGAGACCGGGAATATATTATTTTAAAAATCCAAAAGGGGATATTATATACATTGGAAAAGCAATAAATATTAAAAAAAGGGTACTGAGTCATTTCTATGATAAAGCTACCAAAGAGCTAGCCTTGTGTAAAGAAACTCGATTCTTAGATTTTGAAGAAACTGGTAATGAATTGGTTGCACTACTCCTAGAGTCTGCAGAAATTAAAACGCATTATCCCAAATACAACCGTGCCCAAAAAAGAACGGTTCAGCAATATGCTATTTTTAGTTATGAAGATAGAAACGGGATCATTCATTTAGCACATAACAAGCTTAAATTGGCCCCTAACCCCATGCGCATTTTCTATAACCTTACGGATTGCCGCGCTTATATGGAACGGCTATGCGATGTGTTTGAACTCTGTCCCAAATATTGCCATCTCCAGGAAAACGTGGTACACTGTTCTCATTTTAGACTCAACACATGTTGTGGCATCTGTACAGACCTTTCTAAATTAAAGGCATACAACAACCAGGTACAATTGGCTATAGACTATTTAAAGAAACGTACTAGCGATTATATTATCAAAGGCAAAGGCAGAAACCAGGAGGAGGAGACTATTATATTAGTTAGAAACAATCTATACTATGGCTATGGCTTTGTAGAAAAACAGAATCAAGTTACTAGCTATAACGATTTAGAACCGTATTTAAAGCAACAAAAAAACACCTTGGAGAGTCAGCGAATTGTCGAGTCCTATTTGTTTAAAAACCCTGATGTCGCCATAGAAATTGAGACAGAGGTTTAGCGGATAGTCGTGTTTTAATCGTTTAGATTGCGATACATACGCATCACAAAAATAATCCATACCACGAATATGATACCTACAAATATGGAATATACCAATACAAAATTCACTATCTTTTTCCCTTAAAATAATTCATAAACCCTAGGATGGTCGGTGCCCAAAAAGCTATAAAAATAGCATCAAGCTTTTTACCGCTAAGAAAAAGTACTTCAGAAACAACAATAATAGATAACACTACCAGAAGTAAAATACAATTCATTACCCCGATTCGTTCGATAAAATTTTTAATCATCACCGTTATACAATCTCAACTTAAAGTTAATAATTATTTTAACACTATAATATGTTTTGTTAAGTTTTTTTTAACAATTCCTAAAACCATAATTAGATGGCTCTAAACCTTAGGAAATCCACATATAAAATTAATCTTTAAACAATACCATCTACAAAATCAAGCGCTAAGCTAAATATTCTATTTCAGAAAACCATAATTCGACCGAAAGAACTATTTGAGTACTCAAATAATCCCTTTGCCTTGACAGGAATATACTACTCCATAATTAGCAGCTTACCTGAGGTATATTTTTGTGGCTTCAAATAGGTATTTAACACTCCCCTAAGGCTACTTTTTTCTTTCGCTATTTATAAAATTTACCATTATAACTACTAGTAATACTACTACCAAGACAAAAACGCCAATCATAATAATACCGTTATTCCAATTAACCAAAGGATACAATGCCTGCATAAAATAAAAATTAAATTACTTATTAAAGATTATTTGTGTTTAAACCAAAAATGCCATAAAATGGACAAAACCCTACCAAACTCGTTAAAACAAAAATTCCGGCCACTGTAAGGAGTACTAATGATGAAGATTCTTCTACCATACCTAAATACATTATTAAGCCACCAATAATCGCAATAATAATTCTGATTGTTCTATCTAAAACTCCCATGTTTTTTTTCATAACTCGGTTGCTTTTATGCTCGTAGACTATTGGTGTCAGCATCCGTTATACTAGATAATAACATCAAAAATCTAAACACAGAAACTACTAATTAAAACGCAAAACTAGATCACTAGCACCTCTCAAAAAATGATAAATATCAGGTTTATAGCGTGGATGGGCATACGTAGTCAGTCATAGAAACCCCTTCTTTTTTAAGCGCACCAAAACCCCCAGAAACATCAATTAGATTATGGATACCCCTGCTCTTTAGTATAGATGCTGCAATAACAGAACGATAGCCTCCCGCACAATGCAAAAAGAAATTACCAGTTGTGGGGAATTGAGACAGGTATTTATTTAAATCACTCAATGGCGTGTGGTATGCATCCACAAGATGCTCTGAGGCGAACTCCCCTTCTTTACGCACATCGAAGACAGGAATCTTACTGGATTCTAATTGTTCTTTTACGGCTTTAGCCGTTACGGAGTTAATACTATCCGTCTGCTTGCCAGCTGCTACCCATGCGGCAAGACCTCCTTTAAGATACCCTACCGTACCATCGAAACCTACTCTGGATAATCTTGTTATGGCCTCCTCCTCCTTCCCTTCCGGTATAACCAAAAGTAAGGGTTGTTTGGTATCTGCAACCAAAGCACCTACCCATGGAGCAAAATCTCCATTAAGTCCTATAAAAATAGAACGTGGAATATGCTGCTCTATAAATTCATTTTGGTGTCGTACATCTAACACCAAAGCTTCGGTAGTATTAGCGGCTAATTCAAATTCTTCCGGTGATAACGCCGTGGTTCCTCTATCTAATACCGTCGCAAGATCTTCGTAACCCTCTTTATTCATTTTTACGTTTAAGGGAAAGTACTTAGGTGGTGGCAAAAGTCCATCCGTTACTTCATCTACAAATTCTTGCTTGGTCATATCGGCTCGCAAGGCGTAGTTCATCTTTTTTTGGTTCCCTAAGGTATCTACCGTTTCCTTCATCATATTCTTCCCACAGGCCGAACCTGCGCCGTGAGCAGGATATACGATAACATCGTCCGCTAAGGGCATAATCTTATTTCGCAAACTATCATATAAAGTCTCTGCCAGTTGTTCCTGTGTTAGATGCGCTGCCTTTTGAGCTAAATCTGGTCTTCCGACATCTCCTAGAAATAAGGTATCCCCAGAAAAAATAGCATAGTCTTTGCCTTTTTCATCCTTTAGTAGATACGTTGTACTTTCCATGGTATGCCCTGGGGTATGCAACGCCTTGATTGTTAGTTCTCCCAATTTAAATTCCTGACCATCCGTTGCTATAATCGCATCAAAAGAAGGATTGGCAGTAGGACCAAATATAATTGGCGCACCCGTTTCCTTGGATAAGGTAACATGCCCACTTACAAAATCGGCATGAAAATGAGTCTCAAAAATATATTTGATTTTTGCATCATCAGCTTTTGCACGCTTTACATAAGGGGTTATTTCCCTCAACGGGTCAATAATCGCTACTTCTCCTTTACTTTCTATATAATAGGCACCTTGTGCCAAACATCCTGTGTATATCTGTTCTATTTTCATATCCTTACGTATTTAAACATAGCTTGTTCTAAAATTTTGAACCCTATTCGTTAATAATTTTACATCTGTTTTCATAAGCCACCCGCGAACTTACCTCGGAAACAGCTTTTGGGTCATCAAAAAATGCTACGGCTTCCTTTGTTTTCACAAAGAGGTATTCTCGGTGTAATTCATTTATGATTCCGCTGCTAAAGATAACGTCTCGTGTTGGCCCAATTGCCCCCGCAATATAAAATTGAAGACCTAAATCATGGACTTCACGAATGGTTTTTGTTAACATCTCCGCAGCCGTGGAATCTATATAATTGATTGCTTCGGCGTTTAATATTACCCCCTTTAATACTTGACCTTTGCGTTTTATGTGATTTAGCAATTGACTTTTAAAAAAGGTAGCATTACCAAAATATAATTGAGCGTCGAACCTTACAATCAACAAGTCATCCCTAACCTCAATTTCATCCGAAAATCGTTGTACATTCTTATAATAGTCCGAATTTTTTATATTTCCTAACACTGCAAAATGAGGGTTAGAAGTTCTATATACCATTAATAATAAAGAACTCAACATTCCAATAAAGATACCTTCCTTTATTCCTAAAAACAGCGTTGCCAAAAAGGTGATTAAAAGTACCACAAATTCATCACGTCTGTTATTCCAAAGATTCTTAGCATAACCGATATCTATCAAACTGAAGACAGATACCATAATGATACTTGCAAGTATTGTATTAGGTAAGAATTGAAAAATAGGTGTTAAAAACAATAAGGTAAGCACTACGAGAATAACACTAAATAGCGCTGCCAAATTAGTTTTAGCACCAGACTGGTGATTTATTGCTGATCGAGAAAAACTAGCTGTTACCGGGTAAGCCTGAAAAAAAGAACCTACTAAATTGGAAGACCCCAAAGCTAATAGTTCCTGATTTGCATCTATCGTCTCCTCCCCGCTTTTTACTTCCAATGCCTTACCAATGGAGATGGCTTCCAAATAACCCACCATTGCTAAAGCCAGTGCAATAGGCCACAATTGTTCCGCACTCTCCCATTGCAAGTCAGGCATTACAAAATTGGGCAATCCACTCGGAACGGACCCTACTAGTGCCACACCATAATCCCCGAGTTTAAGAAAATAGGTTGCGATCATCGCCAACACGACCACAATCAATATTCCAGGAATACGAGGATTCCATTTTTTAAAAACTACGATGAAGAAAATTCCTAAAAACCCAACAAATAAGGTATACGGGTTAATTTCGGAAATAAAGTAATACGTATCCAATAAAAGGGTATGTAATTTACTACCTCCGCTTGGCGAACCTGTTCCTAAAAGGTGTTTTAACTGACTAAGGATAATGATCACAGCTGCCCCAGATGTAAATCCGCTAATCACAGGTTTAGAAAGGAAATTTACTAGAAAACCCATCCGCAACAGTCCCAAAAGCAATTGTATTGCACCGACAAGAAATGCCAACACGGCAACCATAGCAATATATTGTTCCGGTCCAGCTATGGAAAGTGTACCCAACCCTGCTGCAACAAGAAGCGAATCCATGGCAACAGGACCTACACCTATTTTTCTAGAAGTCCCAAGGAACATATAGGTAAGCACCGGTAAAAACGCTGCATATAGTCCATAAACAGGGGGTAGCCCAGCAACCATAGCATAGGCCATGGCTTGTGGCACTAAGACAATACCTACAGTTAGACCTGCTACGAGGTCTTTTGCGAAATAGCTTTTCTTATAGGTAGCGACCCATTGTAAAAATGGTAAAAATTTATTCACATCGCAAAGTTACATAATAATGCCCGTTCACTTAAAAACATTACCGGAAACGTAGTAATGCACTCAACATTCAATTAATCATTAAGTGTTCCCAAAAAGACATTTACTTTTGAACTTATAGGGTTACCAGCCGATCTTCTTAATACAACCACTTGGCCTGCATGCCAAACGGCATCCTCAATAGGACCATTTATGTGGTTCCAAAATGGAAATTCTGAGCTGCCGGTAGCACGCTTAAAAACAATGATATGTTTTGATAGGTCTTTAGATGCTAAAAACAAGGCACTTGCAACCCTGAAATTTTCCAAAGTAGCTTTTCGTTTTTCATCAAAGGTCATGCTGGACTGTTCCAAAGTGAAGTCCGTAGGTACTTGTTTGGCAGAATTGACTATGGTTTGGGAAGGTCCATAAATATGATCTAAGGTTTCTTCCAAAGACCGTGCTTCTGAACTTGGCGTATAATTCAAATCTGTTTGTGTTAAACCCTCCGTTGCCCAGTAATATCGAAACCCCAGACCATCTATCATTCTTACTACTATAGCTCCAGGAGTATACTCCTTTGGACTCGCTGGAATCTCTTCATAGTAGGAAAAATTGTCATTATCAGCCTGAGAAAAACCGATAGCAATGCACAATAACAACATAATGAAAAGTGTATTTTTCATACCGTGTCGTCTTAGTTATTTAAGTAATAGGTTTCAAAAATACGGAGTATACTTTCTTATCAGTATCCAAATTTGTGAATCCTTCCTGTAGGTTTTCTTGTGTTACGGCATAGGGATAAAACGTAATGGGCTCTATACAGATCATGTTGGCAACTTCTGTCCAAAGCATAAAACCTGCAAAGCCGATTGTGCTAATTTCAATGGATTGGGAGTCTACCAACATCACTTTATCACAATTGGGAACATGGAGCGCCCTACTTCCTACGGCCATTACCTCTGCTAGGGAAATCCCCCTATCGTTTGTTTGAATCGTAGCACTACTAGATGTTAATTTAAACGCGGGATGATACCCTAACATAAATGGCATGCCTTTTTCTCCTGTTATTGTAAAAGTGATTTGGAGACCTTCATTTGTAAGCTGAAAGATTTTGGTGAATTCAAAATCATAGGGCCAAGCCAATTCTGGCTCCGTAGATTTATTTGGAAACTTTGAGTTTTTAATACCGGTATTCGCTTGATAGCGTTTGGAATAAACTGCTTTAGTGGTTGTTTTTTCTATTCCTTCATATGCTAATTCTCGTAGCAACCCATGTTGGTCTTGTATCGCAACGCCCTTGGGCGTAGGCACCCTAAAGTTTATTTTTTCCGTAGGTCCAATGACAGGGAACATTTCTGTATCTGAATTACGCCATCCAGGACTACCTTTTTGATGTATAAACTCAATACCTGCCATAGTAAACCCCACCAATTCTCCAGCTTCAATTTGTACCGTTTGATCATTAAGCGTAAGGCGATGGATTTTATTCATACAGCTCGTATTGTCTAGCAAGGATATTCTATATACTGTTTTGGCTTAATTAATTATGTATATCGGATTAAAGCCTTTCGATTTCTGTATCCAACCATTGCAGTCTATTTTCCATCCAATTTGTGAGATATCCTAATTCTTCAGAATAGCTATTTCCTACAAAATTATTGGGCCAAACATAGGTCCCTAACACTGGCCAGGCAGTAAAGTTATTATTTACGCCACCTGACTTATTTAGTACAGTGACATAAGAGTCTATTTTTGCAAAAATTGCTCCGTTGGACAGACTGCTGCCCCTAAGGTCGTTCCATCTAGATTTTAATTTGGCGACATAAAGCGGATCTTCCAACAGACGTTCCCACCAAAACGGAACCTGCCAAAAATCTTCTGAGCAACGTTCATTAAATCGATATGCCCATACATTACTGGTTCCACCCGCGCAATAATCAGCATTACCAAAAGCAAGATTAAAATCCCAAATAGGGCCCATTTTCAGCTTTTCATTTTTATCCTTGTGCATGAACGTACTTAAACGATAGCCGTCTACATTATTGGAAAGTTCGTTTAGTAGAAAGAAATCTATAAAACTATCTACATCAATATACGTTTCATAACCTGTTTCGCTATTGGTAAAATCCTCCGATGCCAAAGCACGTTCAAAATCACCCATATAATTGGATATATATGCTTTCTGTTCCACGGTAATATCTTCGGCATCTGGCTCCTCATACATAAAATTAATCTCTTGGCCCAAAATAGAATTTGATGGACTTATAGCAGAAACAAAAGAGTTCTGATCGTTATAACCTTCTCCTAAATTAGTACCTGCGGTCTTGTCAATCTTTAAGATATATCCACCGGTTAGATCCTCTCCAGAATTTTCGTCTTCCCTTAGTTTATTGATATCTATACGATTTGAATCTCGCTTTAACTTTTCCATAAACACGTAAACTCCTAGATAAAAATCATTTATGGCTACCTCTACGAATTTAGTCCTGCTGGCGTATTGACCAATATCCCTAGACAAGTCATAGATCAGCATATTGCGTATGAGAGATTTATCGCTGTATGGTGCGTACAATATCCAATCCTCCTCCTCTGGAAAACCTAGTACTGAAATATCCAAATCTTCATTGGCATCATTTCTAGTTTCAAAACCAAAGGATTTTTTTGGAAATAATTGAGACGATGCACCACGAATTTCTATCCCCATCCTACCCGTTAACGATACTGCATCACCTTCCGTTATGGTAAAAGTAGCATCAACCTTAGGCTCGTCTACTATTTGATTGCCATTAGTGGAAATAGCGACCAATGGAAGTCTGTCCGCTATTGGAATTATCGTTTCCTCTGTCTCCTCTGGTTCTGTGGGTGTTGAATCATCTGCACTACAGTTAAAAAGAAAAATTGATAGTATAAGTAGTGCAAAACGACTGAAAAAAAAGGAACGGAGAGACGATGAGACTTTCATAGGTGTAATTTTTAACTAAGATACCAAAAGCATATTATATTTGGCATGTAACAAATGATTCAAGATAACTCCCATATATACATACAGAATCAGAACCACTTCTCACTTAGCTAAACAGAACCAACTAGTCTTCTTTTAATAAACCTAGGTTACTGATGTATCAACCTGTAAATCAACAAGGCGGTCCTTTTGGTTAAGGCCTCTATCGTATTCAGGTTTACAGTTTCTTTTGGGGTATGCGCTCCTGAACCCATGGTTCCGAGCCCATCTAAACAGGCTACATAATCGGCTACAAAAGAAGTATCTGCAGCACCGCGTTTTCCAGGGTCGTAGGCCAATACTTCCCCCTGTCCCAAATCCTGACTCACTTTATTTAACTGCTTCAATAAATCTAGATTTTCTTCTTTTGGACCCATAGCGGGATAACTATCCTCAAAACTTATGGTGGCAGACGTCATAGGTAAATTATCAGCAACGATTACCCTCATTTTCTCCCGGGCGCGTTCTTTCTGTTCTTCAGAAATAAAACGAAGCCCGCCTCTAACCTCAGCCTTTTGCGCTACCACATTAGATTTTCCAAAAACGGTGCCTTTGCTACTTAAATCATCGTACTCCACAAAAGTCCCACCCATTAAGGTTCCAGGATTAAAGGTCAGTAAATCTTCCCCTTTTACATCTGTATAAAAACTATGTAAAATACGTGACATTTCAAAAATGGCTCCAGCTCCTGTGTTTTCGCTAAATACACCAGAAGAATGAGCACGTTTTCCTTTTACCTCAACTTTCCAGCCAGATGCACCTCTTCGTGCTACGGTGGCATAATTGAATCCTGTTGAAGTTTCAAAACCCAATGCAATATCACTGCGTTTAGCGGCATCAACTAAATCCTTTCTGCTTATATCTAGTGGGCTGCCTGTACTTTCTTCATCACCAGTGAAAGCAACTATAATTTGACCTTGATCTAACAATCCGTTTTCCTTTAGCGCCTTTAGCGCATATAAAACAATTACGTTACCACCTTTCATATCATTCCCACCTGGTGCGTGGGCAATACTATCGTTGATTCTAGTAAAGGTTTGAAATGGACTATCTTCTTCAAAAACGGTATCCAAATGACCGATAAGCAATAGTTTTTTTCCTTTCTTTCCTTTCGTTTCGGCAAAAAGATGGCCTGCACGGTTCATTTCTGACGGCATGGGCACCCACGTGGTCTCCATCCCTATAGCTTCGAAAGCACTTCCGAAAACCTTACCCACCTCGGTCACTCCAGATAGGTTTAAAGTACCACTATTGATGTTGACAACCGTTTCTAAAAAACCGATTGCCTCTGCATTATTCGTTTCTACACTTTTAATGATTTTCTTTTCCGCTTTAGATAAGTTTTGAGCTGAAACGGAACCTACAAAGCAAAAGCCTAAAAAGGCACAAACAATTTTTGATAATGACATATTTTTTATTTTAAGCTGTTTTATCTTTAATTCCCTAGTCTAAAAAACCTTGAGCTTTCATCCAATCATCATTAAACATCTTACCTACATATCTGCTTCCATGGTCATGAAAGAGTACCACCACCACATCGTCTTTGGTAAAATGCTCCTTCAATTGTAACAATCCTTTTATAGCCGCTCCAGCCGAATTCCCTAAGAACATAGCTTCTTCTTTTGCTAGACGCTGCGTGTATATTGCGGCATCCTTATCGGTCACTTTTGTAAACCCATCGATTACACTAAAATTAACATTTAAGGGTAGAATATCCTCCCCAATACCCTCCGTAATGTAGGGATAGATTTCTTTTTCGTCAAAAATCCCCGTTTCATGGTATTTTTTAAATACCGAACCATACGTGTCCACTCCCCAAATCTTAACCTTAGGATTCTTCATTTTTAAATACGAACCTACACCGGATATCGTACCACCGGTGCCCACACCTACTACAAAATGAGTGACTTTACCATCGGTTTGATCCCAAATTTCTGGACCAGTACTTAAAAAATGTGCCTTACAGTTAGAAGGATTATCATATTGGTTCACATACCAGGAATTGGGGATTTCAGTTGCTAGTCTTTTGGCGGTACTGTAGTAACTTCTTGGGTCTTCCGGAGCAACATCGGTAGGACACACATGAACCTCACTACCAACTGCTCTAAGAATATCCATTTTTTCCTTAGACTGTTTATCGCTGATTACGCAAATCATCTTGTACCCCTTTATAGTAGCCGCTAATGCAAGTCCCATACCTGTATTCCCAGAGGTTCCTTCGATAATGGTACCTCCTGGTTTCAATATTCCCGCTTCTTCTGCATCTTGTATCATTTGCAGTGCCATACGATCTTTCACTGAATTACCTGGGTTAAAGGTTTCGTACTTAGCCAAAACCAAACAGGGTAATTCGGCCGTTAGCTTATTCATCTTTACCATAGGTGTATTCCCAATGGTTCCTAAAATATTCTCTGCGTATTCCATTTTAATTTTACTTGTTCTGTTATAGACCAATATGATATCAATCTTGTAAAAGCAACTTCTAAAGTTTATAAAAAATAAGGTTTTTACCGTTGGTCTATTGCTATATAATTTCTTTGACTATTCAAAACGAATAGCCTTTACAGGTGTGATTTTTGTAATGATATAAGAGGGTACCAACAACATTAAAACACATAGTACCATTACCCCTATATTTAAAATCAAAACCGTTGTAACATCCATATAAACAGGAATATACTCTATGTAATACTCCTTGGGATTAGGAAACTTAAAAGGTTTAAAAACCTCTTGAATATAAATTAACCCCAAGCCAATAACATTTCCCCAAAACAACCCAACCCCTATAAGATAGGCAGCATTATACAAGAAGACTTTACGGATGCTCCAATTATTACTACCTAAGGCTTTTAAAATTCCGATCATAGGAGTTCGCTCCAAAATGAGCACCAATAAAGCAGTAATCATGTTAAAGCCACAAACAACAATTAAAATACCGATAATCAAAACGATATTAAAATCAAAAAGACCTATCCATTCAAAAATATTACGGTATTTATCCTTCAAGGTTTTTGTATCCAAGTCGGATAAGGTCTTGCTATAAATCAACTTACTTTTTTCATCTATAGCTTCAAAACTCTCCAAGAATATTTCAAAATTCCCTACCTGATCGTCAGCCCATTTGTTCATACGCTGTATGTGCCGAATATCAATAAAAATAAAGAGCTCGTCTATTTCCTCAAATCCACTGTCGTAGATTCCCTTTACTGTAAATTTACGTTGGTTGGGAAGTGTATTGGCATCTTGATTTTTAAGGAAGAAAGTAAAAAAAGAGTCCCCTACGTTTAGGTTTAACCTATTGGCCATGAGTTTAGACATTAAAATATCACTATTCAAAGCATCCTTGTAATTAGGTAATTCTCCGGCTACCAAATATTCCTTCAAGG
>CBDUKC010000063.1:0-13108 GCA_965367705.1 uncultured Maribacter sp.
GCTACTAAGGTTAAATGGATCTTAGATAATGTTTCCGGTGCAAGAGCTAAAGCTGAAAACGGAGATCTTTTGATGGGAACCATAGATACTTGGTTGGTATGGAATATGACCAATAAGAAAAAACATGTTACTGATTATACGAATGCGTCCCGTACCATGATTTATGATATTGTAGACTTAAAGTGGGACGAACGTTTGTTAAAAGCACTTGAAATTCCATTACAGATGTTGCCCGAGGTGAAACCTTCTGCCCACCATTTCGGAGATTATGATATTGATGGTGTAAAAATACCTATTGCAGGAATTGCAGGAGATCAGCAAGCAGCCCTATTTGGCCAGGCTTGCTTTAAAAAAGGGATGGCAAAGAACACCTATGGCACAGGTTGTTTTATGTTAATGAACACAGGAGAGAAACCTCAATTTTCTAAAAATGGATTGTTAACTACCATTGCCTATGGTTTGGATGGAAAGGTATACTATGCCCTTGAAGGTAGTGTTTTTATTGCTGGTGCAGCGATTCAATGGCTTAGGGACGGACTGGAGATAATTAAGGATGCAAAGGAAACAGAGGCTTTGGCCGACTCTGTTCATGGTGAAAGTTCCGTTTACGTTGTCCCGGCTTTTGCAGGTCTTGGGGCTCCTCATTGGGATATGTATGCCCGTGGTGCTATTTTTGGTCTAACACGCGATACAGGAAAGGCACATATAGCTAAGGCGACCCTAGAATCTTTGGCCTATCAGACAAAGGACATTTTAAAGGTTATGGAGGATGATTCAGGATTGCAATTACAAAACCTTCGTGTAGATGGTGGTGCATGCGCCAATAATCACCTCATGCAATTTCAGGCCGATATTCTGGATACCGAAGTACACCGTCCAGAAGTTATTGAATCTACTGCAATGGGTGCTGCGTTTTTAGCAGGTATTCAGGTGGGATTATGGAAACAAGAAGATATAGATCAAACCAGACCTATGAATAGAATATTCAAGCCTACTTTCGATCGGGTAAAAAGAAAGCGTTTGTATACAAAATGGAAGCAAGCTGTTGAGCGATCCAAAGGTTGGGAGGAAAACTAACCAAAGAAATCAAACTAATTACCTCCAAAGATTTAAGTAAAAAAGCTATGAAAAGTATTGATTTTTCAAACCTAAAAAGAACAAAAACAGTTGCTAGCCTAACTAAAGAACAATATGACCTTGTGGTTATAGGGGGTGGGATTACTGGTGGAGGGATTGCTCTGGATGCCGCATCAAGAGGTCTTAAGGTAGCTTTGGTAGAAAAAAATGATTTTGCATCTGGCACCAGTAGTAAGTCAACCAAACTCATTCATGGTGGACTCCGATATTTAAAACAGTTCGATTTTTGGCTGGTAAAGGAAGTTGGTTCAGAACGTGCCATAGTGCACAAATTGGCGCCTCATTTGGTGCTGCCCGAGAAAATGTTGTTACCGTTGATAGAAAACGGTTCCTATGGCAAGTGGCTGACTTCTGTAGGGTTGAAAGTATATGATATTCTAGCTCAGGTAACAGGAGATGACAAACGTCAAATGTTGGAAAAGAAGGAGGCATTAAAACTAGAGCCTTTATTACCTAAAAAGATTTTAAAAGGAGCGGGTTATTACGCGGAATATAGAACGGACGATGCACGGCTTACTATAGAGAATATTAAGACCAGTCTACAGTTTGGAGCTACAGCACTGAATTATGCATCAGTCACGGATTTTATATATTCAGATGAAAAAGTAGCCGGTGTGGTGGTAAAGGATGAGATAACAGGTGATACTTTTAATATAGATGCTAAATATGTAATCAGTGCCGCTGGCCCATGGGTAGATGAACTAAGAACAGTGAACAATTCTAAAAAAGGAAAGCGATTACATTTGACGAAAGGAGTTCATTTGGTTTTCCCGTATGAGAAACTTCCCGTAAAGCAATCTGTATATTTTGATGTTCCTGATGGCAGGATGATGTTCGCCATTCCCCGGGGTAAAGTTACTTATGTGGGCACTACCGATACCAATTACAATGATGACAAAGACAAGGTACAAACTGACTTGGCAGATGCAATCTATTTACTTTCCGCTGTAAACAACATGTTTCCAAAAATCAATTTGGAGATGGAAGATATTGTATCGTCTTGGGCGGGCTTACGGCCTTTGATACATGAAGAAGGGAAATCTGCCTCCGAACTATCACGTAAAGATGAAATTTTTACTTCAGATACCGGACTTATTAGTATTGCAGGAGGAAAACTTACAGGCTATCGTAAAATGGCAGAACGTGTGGTAGACCAAGTAGTTAAAAAGCTAGAAGAAGACCATGAAATGCTATTTAAAAAATGTAAAACGGAAGATATTCCACTTTGTGGGAACGAATTTAAAAAGTACAAGCATGTGAAAAAGTACATTGCTGAGGTATTTGACCGTATCAAAGCAGATGGTTTTACAGAACACGATGCTTGGTTTTTGGTCACGAATTACGGAAAACAGACAGAAACAATCTTGGAATTATACCAGCAAAGAAAAGAGAAAGATAATCCTACGAAACTAATACTGGCCGAACTGCAATTTGGAATAGCCCATGAAATGGTTCAGGACCCTATGGACTTCTTTATTAGAAGAACCGGTAGATTGTATTTTGATATTGATAGTGTGCGAATCTATATGGAGCCCGTTTTAAAGGAGCTAAAAAGGATTTTTAACACAGATGATTCCAAGATTTCGCAATGGAAGGATACTTTAAATAAAGAGCTAAAGGAGCATTCCGATTTTTCTATGGAACGGGTTTAATCCAATTTATCCGTCAATTCCTTAAAAAGCTGTTTGGCATTTCCGTTTTTATAGAGAATCTCATACACGGTATTTATAATAGGTGTTTTTGATTTTTTCTCGAGTTTTTCCATTAATTGGTGGGCACTTTTGGTAGCATAATACCCTTCTGCTACCATGCTCATTTCCATTTGTGCACTTTTGACGGTGTAGCCTTTCCCAATCATATTGCCGAACATTCGATTACGGCTAAAGGTAGAATAACCCGTGACCAAAAGATCTCCCAAATATGCCGAATTATTTATATTACGCTTCATTTTGTGTACTTTCTTTATAAAGCGTTTCATCTCGCGTATGGCATTGCTCATCAATACACTTTGGAAGTTATCACCATATCCTAATCCATGTGCAATACCAGCAGCAATGGCATAAATATTTTTAAGCATGGCTGCATATTCCGTACCTATAATATCATCTGAAATTTTAGTTTTGATATAATCGCTCTTTAAAGCATTAGCTACGAGTTCTGCCTTTTTAGGATCAGCACATGCCAATGTTAAATACGAAAGTCGCTCTAAGGCTACTTCCTCTGCATGGCAAGGTCCTGTAAGTACTCCAATCGACTCAAAGGGCACGTCATACGTTCTATGAAAATGTTCGCCAACAATAAGTCCAGATTCTGGAACAATACCCTTAATAGCAGAAAAGATGATTTTACCATCAAAGGAAGTCGTCAATTTTTCTAGTTCAGTATTTAAAAAAGCAGAAGGGATTGCAAAAATCAGCACATCATAGGCGCTTACGGTATGATTAATATCTGACGATAAATCTAAAAGTGAAACAGGAAATTCCACCGAACTAAGGTAGTTGGGATTGTGTCTTTGTGTCTTAATGTGTTGAATAGCATCAGTATTCCGCATATACCAACCAACCTTACGTCCATTACCTGTTAACATTTTTACAATAGCGGTAGCCCAACTTCCTCCTCCTAAAACGGCAAATGTCTTTTCGTTCTTCATAGGATAAAAGTAGGTATTCAAAACCATTGCACAAACATAAGAAGATTAAATGCTGGTAATCAACAATATACATATTTTGGCACGGTGCTTGTTTTCTATGAATAGAATCTTTAAAATCAATACATATGAAAACAATAAAACTACTTTTTGGATATTTTCTGATGGCAACTTTGTTAGTTTCATGTTATGCTGATGTGATTGTTGAAGATCAGTTTATAGAAGAATCTGCATTTAATACAGATCAAGTCTTACAGGCATATGATCTTTGGTATGTAGACATTAATGAAACAAGAGGTAACGGCGAAGTTCCTTTTTTACAACGAGCTTTTACCATTTCTTTTGATAGAGGTGTTTTACTTGCTAATAACAACATAGTAGGATTAGGAAAAACAGGAAACGGCCTAGGAATTGATGTTGGTTTTTATAGTACGCTAAGAGGTGTTGTTGAAATTAATCATGATGTAGACGGCCTTTGGCTATTGGAAGTATATGCATTAGATAATAATACGCTCGAATTGTTGGATACAAGGTCTAATACATCATATGTGTTACGTGGTTTTCAAAGAAATAGATTTGATTATGATATGGTTTTTTATGACAATATCAATTACTTTATGCAGGAGTATGATGCTTGGGAGAAATCATTTACTAGTGAAGAAGGTGTTTTGAACGATTTTGATGAGGAGAACTTTTTACAGTTCTTACCTGCTTTTTTCCGTTCTTCTATAGATGGGCCCGGTACTCCTTTAGGGAGTTTACGTTGGGATTTTGAAGGCGACTATCAAGTATACGACGTAGCAGGAGATGCCAGTTTAAAAGCTTTAACCTTGGATTACGATTTTATGGGAAGCGATTATTTTGAGCTGTATGTTATTAATGATAACACTATAGAATTATATCACCCGGATAGTGGAACTAGCTATGAATTTATAGGAAGAGGATATCAGCAATATCTTAAATCAAATAAAGGTGCTGTGGCTAAGAAAAGAACAAAATCGGAGAATCCAATAATGAACGTAACACGAAAAAGAAAATAACAATTGTTTTTTAGGTTGGTTGAAAAATGCCTTTGTTCGTTGAACGAAGGCATTTTTATCTTAAACGCCTATTACCGCAATACTTTAAAATGATCCAGCTTTATATCATCCAAGCCTTTATCATCAAAAGGATATTCTAAATCATCTTGAATGTTGTACAGTGAAATAAGTATGAATTCAGTAAGTGCCACTATAAAATAAACGGTTAAATGATTATAGTTTTCTCCAATATTGAATATAATCGTAGGCGTGTATATAAGAGGAAAAATATAGATAAATACTTTGCAATAGGCTTTTAAACTTGCCGGTGTTCGATGCACATGAATTCCGTTTAAATTATCAATGGCCTCATGAAGATCACACATATATTTAAACAGTTTATCTTTTAAGTTTTTTGGAATAGTTTCCCTTCTATCAAAGATAAACTCATAAATTTTATCAATTTCATCATCAAGATGTTTAATGTTTCCTTTTTGATTTTTAAGATGGGTCAAGGTTTTGTCTTCAATGTTTTGTAATAACTTTTTCAAGCTATTTTCTTCTTCAGCCAATAATTTACTAGTGGTAACGAAATAAAAGATTGTTTTCATAGCACTCCGGTACTGGCTCAAATGTTCCAAAGCTTTTTCCCGTCTTCTAAAAGATCCTCTAATGGTAAAAACCAATGGAAAAATTATCGCTATACTCAATAGGGTTAAATCTACTTTGAAATAAATTTTATAGCTATAACAAACAAAAACCGATAGCAATGAAATCACCGCCACTATAAGCGTCCTATGATTTAAAGATGAGAGATAGAGTTTAATAGTTTTATTTTTAATACTTTACAGGTAAAGTTAAACGAATATGGGAAATATACAAACTAATATAAGTCTTCTAGTTATATCTCTTTTTATATCAATATGCGGCTATGGTCAAAAGAGCAAGACCAGCAACAAACTTGGTAATGTTTCAAAATTATTTAGAACTACAACAGTATTGCCAATTCAAATGTCTTACAGTAATAAAGACCTTAAAAAACTTACTAATGATAGTACATATCTAAATATTGTTGTTTCTTATTCTGATATCGAGGAAAACGACATCCTTAAAACTTTGCCGGTGCGGGTCAGGGCACGTGGAAATTTTAGACGTAAAAATTGCTATTTTACTCCTGTTAAGATTAGAATCAAAAAAGAAGATGCCAAAGGAACCTTGTTTAAGGGAAATAAAGAGCTAAAACTTGTAGTCCCCTGTTTGAAGGAGAGTAATACCAATGACAATGTTGTTAAAGAACTGTTGGCGTATAAACTATATGAGATTATTTCCCCATACCATTTTAAAACAAGGCAATTGGATTTAACCTTGAAAGAGCAAAAAGGAAAAAAGCTAATAGAACATAAATTAAAAGCATTTTTTATAGAGGATATTGATGAATTGGAGGACAGATTTGGTGGTAAAGAACAAAAGAGAGATATACACCCTTTACAGCAAGATTCCTTGAATTCCGTTCGTAACGCGTTTTTTCAATATATGATAGGTAATATCGATTTTTCAACAGGATTCCAACATAACCAAAAGATTTTGTTCGTAGATGGTTATTCAATCCCAATCCCCTATGATTTTGACATGTCCGGATTATGTGATGTCAGCTACGCTGTTGTTTCTCAAATACCTGGCCAAGAAGTACCTATTGAAAATGTCACGGACCGTTTATACCGGGGATTCAAGAGATCTGATGTGACGATGCGATTGATTCGGGAAGAGTTTTTGAATAATCAATCTGAAATGATGTCTTTATTGGAAGACTATAAAATGTATTTTGAAAACCCTAAAGAGTTTGAAACATGTAAAAACTATCTATTGAGCTTCTTTACGGTTATTGGAAATGAAAGCACTTTCAAATCTGAAATTTTGGATAAGAGAAGAGTCAAGTAATTATAACTATTTTTCGAATAATTCTACTAGTGGTTTGCCTTGAGAAGCACTTGGCAATGGTATATTTAGTAGCATAGACAGACTTGGTGCTATGTCTATTGGATGTACGGCTCTTACTGATTCTCCCTTAGGAATCCCTGCGCCCATCCAGAGCATTGGCACCTGTGTATCGTACGTATAACCGGAACCATGTACGGTGCCGTTTACATCTATTACATCAATATTTGGATTGGGGTGAATAATGGTGCCTGAGGTGTAACTAATAATTACATCTCCGGATCTTTTTACATAATATCCGTTCTGTATGGTTTTTCGCAATCCTTCCTCATACACCTGGATTTTAAGGTCATCTGCCGTAAGGGCAAGGAACACTTCAGGCGAGCTCATAAGAAAATCAGCGGCCTCTTTTTCTACCATAGGCATAGTTAGTTTTTTTTCATCAACAGTCTCTTTTTTAAGGTATAGGTTATTTCCATTTACCGCACGTATCCATGACCCATCTCCATATTTGTTGTCCAGAAAAGCTTCTAGTTTCCTAGCATCTCCAGTGGTCCTAGCAACGGCAGCATCAAGTTTATGGTCCTTTAAATAAGATACATTTTGAATAGCACCGTGATCTGAGGTAAGAAACAAGGTATAGTTGTCATTGCCTATGACGTCATCTAACTGGGCAAATAGTGTCGCCAAATCTTTGTCTAGTCTTAAATAAATATCTTCCATTTCTACAGATTGTGGCCCGAAAGTATGACCAACTACGTCTGGTACGGAATAACTAATGCTTAGAAAGTCGGTATGCTCATCCTTTCCTAAATTTTCTTCTTTTAAAGCGGTAATCGCAAATTCGGTAAGCAGGGTATTTCCTTTTGGCGAAATCCATAAAAGTTGGTATTCCTTACCTTTAGATTGTAATCTCATATCCTTAAAATTATAAGGAAATGTAGGGCTTGTTTTACCGCTTAAAGAAGGTTCATAGTCATTATCGTCAGGACTGCTAATGGTATATGTTTCTAGTGGATATAAGGTGTTCCAAGTTTCGTTGAGATAGTTGTCCGATTTTTCTTCTTTGTTAAATTTCTTCACCCAATTCGGTAGGCTTTTCATATAGTAGGAACTACTTACAAAATGGCCAGGGCTAGATTCCCAATCGTGCCAATACGCGGCATCAGCAGCCTTGCCACCCGGCAGAATTGCTCCCCGGTCCTTTATGGAGATACTTATGACCTTAGATTTAAAATTGCTTGCTTGTTTTAATTCATCCGTAATCGTTGAGGTCTCTAAATTTTTTGGTGAGCTACCAACGGAACTTTCCGTTAGAGAACCTACTATGGTTTGCTTAGTATCGGAGACACTTCCGATAATTGATTTTGTAGTGGTATCATACCAAGTATTTCCTATGATACCATGATAGGAAGGAGTTGTTCCGGTATAGATAGATGCATGACCGGGTGCAGTTTCGGATGGGATATAGTTAACATTAGTGTTTTTAAAATTAAACCCTTCCTTGAGCAATCTTTTGAACCCATCGTTCCCATACCTATTTTGATATTTATAGAGATAATCCGAGCGCATCTGGTCTATTACTATACCTACTACCAGTTTTGGTTTGTTATTGGCTTGGGCCTGCGTTTTAAACACAGAACAGGTTAGAGAAAAAAGAACGATATAAAACAGTTTATGCATAGTATTATTTAATAGTGGTAAGCTTATTATTATCTGTTACTAAATTTAATGTGCAATCCATAAGTAATATAGTCAAAGAAAAGAACAAAACAGGATATTCGATGATGGGCATAAAGCGAAAAAGAAAATAAGCATTGTTTTATTTTGGTTGCTAAAGTCCGTTGCATAGGTAATTTTAAGGCTGGTTTTGATGTATTTCTTTGTTAAGAATGTAAGCGTATAAAAATTCTTTGTATTTCTTTCCATATTAAGTTTCAATAATAGTAGTTTACTATGTTGCTAAAATCATTAGTTATACTTAGCTCACATGTTTCACCCTAAAATTTGACGGATTCTCTCCAACAATCTTTTTAAAGCTTCTGTTAAAATAAGACAAGCTTTCAAATCCGCAAGAAAAGCAGGTTTCGGTTACGTTTTTCCCTAAAAGTAAATAACGTTTGGCCTGGCTTACACGGTACTGATTTAAAAACTGGACAAAGGTACTGCCTGTATTCTTTTTAAAATAACGACAAAAAGCAGGTTTGGTGAGGTTACAAAGGCTTGCCACTTCATCCAGGGTGATTTTACTTTCATAGCGCTCATCTATAAAGGCATAAATACTACGTAATCGTTTTTGCTCCTTTTCATTGTGTTTATTTACAAAAGGTGTTTTGTGAAGTAATGTAAATTCATTACTAGCAGACAAACGTTTTAGAATATTTAGTACCGCCATAAAAAAGGCAAAAGGCTCCAAAGTATGAAGTTCTTTTAAAAGTCCGCCAACTTCGCTCTTTGTTCTTCCTGAGAATGCGATACCATATCTGGAGAGTTCTAACAAACGGTCTATTTGTTTCAATTCCGGCAGTGCGTTTAGGATGTCTTCCTTGAAATTGGGTTTTATGTGCAGCACCTCTTTTCTGTAGGGCGTATTAATGCCATGATCAAAATTGAGATGGGGGATGTTAGGGCCGATCAGGACCAAGTCACTTCCGTCAAATTGTGAAATATGATCGCCTACATGTCTTTTTGCGCTTGCACCTTCAATATAGACAAGCTCTAATTCGGGATGAAAATGCCAATAAAAAAGATGACTGAGTTTAGGGTCGTGTAGCAGCCTAAACGGACTCTTTGTAACTTGTGATATGGTCTCTAAGGCTATCTTCATTGTTAGGTTACTTTAACTGTTTTACTCTAGATTTATTCCGATATAAAACAAAATTGATATGAATATACTTTAAAATGAACTTAAAAAATCAATATTGTTCAAATAAATATCAATATTAAGGAAGTATTGAGTTTTGCTTCGTGCTAGTTTTGCTATGTTGATAAGAACGATAACTTTAAATTATATATCATGAAGCAAAAAGAAACGAAGATTGAAATGGCCAATAAAGGTCATGAAGAAATTCCTGGAAACCCTTCAACCGCGACTAGCAGTAAACAGAAATTAAACGACCGCTCAAAGCAAAAACCGTTGCGCGTTTTAAGTGAGGAAGATTGGCAATTTTGGATACATAATGGCTATATCGTTATTAAAAATGCAGTACCCGTAGAACAGGCAAAACAGACTGCAGATTTTCTTTGGGAATTTGATGAAAAGGATCCTGATGATAGAAATACCTGGTATGCACCACCAAGAGCAGAAATGCAAATGAAGGAATTAACCGGTACTGGAATGGTAGAGGTCTACAATCATCAATATTTGTGGGACAATAGACAAACCCAAAAAGTTTATGATGCTTTTGTAGATGTATGGGGAACAGAGAAATTATGGGTTACCATAGACAGGGCTAATCTAAATTTTCCTTTACCACCAGGGGTAGACAAAAAGGGTTTTATTCACTGGGATTATGACCCGGAAACACGTCCTCAAAATGTACAAGGGGTTTTGGCATTAGCAGATCAGGACGACGAAAATATGGGCGGGTTTCAATGTATTCCTTGGCTGTATCGTGAATATGATTCTTGGAAATTAACGCAGCCAGAAGATAGAGATCATTTTCAGCCAGACATCTCGGATTTGGAAGATAAGATAGTGAAGGTTAAAATGAATGCTGGGGATTTATTAATTTTTAATAGTACCGAGCCTCATGGTATACGCCCTAATAAATCCGAAGATAAGGTACGTATCGCACAATATATTTCCATGATGCCGGCAGAAGAGGATAACAAAGCCTTGAAGGAATGGCGCGTTAACTCTTGGAAAAATAGGGTTGCACCTGAAGGGTATGCTTTTCCTGGAGACCCAAGAAAATGGGAACAGACAAAATATGAAACGGCGAAATTGACGTCACTCGGTAAAAAACTATTAGGGTTGGAAAACTGGTAGGATAGCTTAGGAATATTAATTTTTTAGTAAAAAAACGACATGATTTCAAGTCTAGACTACTGGGATATAGCCATTATTTTGATCTATTTTGGTATTATATTATGGATAGCGCAATGGGCCTCTAAAAGCAAGTCAGATTCTGGAAGTGCTGTCGATTATTTTCTGGCAGGCAAAAATTCTGGATGGCTGGTAATTGGGGCATCTTTGTTTGCATCGAATATTGGTTCTGAGATTATTTTGGGTGTTTCTGGAGCAGGTGCCAGAGGTAATATGCCCATGGCGAACTTTGAAATAATAGCAGCCTTGGTATTGATTCTTTTAGGTTGGGTCTTTGTGCCTTTTTATCTAAGAACAGGCGTTTACACTATGCCAGAGTTTTTAGAAAAAAGATACTCTAAAGCCTGTAGAAATTACTTGTCGGTAATTTCAATTTTAGCCTATGTCATTACAAAAATATCACTGATCATATTTGCAGGCGCACTTGTTTTTGAAACCATAGGAATCTCTTTTTGGACCGGTGCTATCGTCACGGTCGTCGCGACCGGATTTTATACGGTCTTGGGAGGACTAAAAGCGGTTATTTATACCGACATGGTGCAAGCCTTTATTTTATTACTGGGCACCATAGCTGTTACTTTATTCGGTCTACATGCTATAGGTGGTTGGGATGAGATGATTCAAATTATTACCATAGCTTCACAGGATTCTCAAAACCCACCTGTAGGAGACTTTTTTAATCTATGGCGCCCATCTACGGATACAGAATACCCTTGGACAGGGATGTTGTTTGGCGCACCTATTTTAGGAGTTTGGTATTGGTGCACAGATCAATACATTGTGCAGCGCACGCTTTCTGCCAAGGATGTGAACAATGCAAGAAAAGGAGCTTTGTTTGCAGGGTATTTAAAATTGCTACCTGTTTTCATCTTTTTTATACCGGGCGTAATAGCCTATGCCCTTTTGCAAAAAGGAGACATTAGTTTTTCTATAGAAAATGCAGATCAAGCGCTACCAGCCATGATCAATGGTTTTTTACCAACAGGGTTAAAAGGATTAGCGATTGCCGGTTTATTAGCCGCTTTAATGAGCTCACTTTCATCGGCATTTAATTCTAGTTCGACCTTGTTAACCATAGATTTTTATCAAAAATATAGACCCAAAGCCTCACAAAAAGATTTGGTCCGTTTTGGGCAAATCGCTACTGTTGTGCTAGTCTTGATTAGTTTAGGATGGATTCCATTCATGAAATCACTAATGGGTGGTGGGATATTCCATTACCTACAAAGTGTACAAGCTTATATTTCCCCTCCAATTGCCGCGGTTTTTCTATTTGGGTTATTATATAAGTGGATAAATGCAACAGGTGCAATTGTTTCTTTGTGGGTGGGCTTCATCATTGGCGTCCTGCGATTAGTGCTAGAATTTATGAGTAATGAGGGCACAATAACAGTGGCAGAAGATACGCTGTTAGGCCAATTTTTAGGAATAAACTTCTTGCACTTTGCATTGTTTTTGTTTCTCTTCTGTGCTTTGGTATTAATGGCAGTAAGTAAAATGGGGCAAGCACAATCACCAGAGTTTCTGGAGTTGGTTACGTTTCAAAAACGAACAGCAGGCGTCAAGTTCAAATGGTCGTCAGATAGTATATTAACAATAATACTAATAGTTGCGGTCTTGAGTTTATGGTTGCTCTTTAGTGAATGGGGAATTGCAGTTTAATTATAAGTAGTAATAGGGTATGAATTTAGAATTAAAAGGAAAAACAGTTTTTATTACAGGCTCAACTGCCGGTATTGGTTTTGCAACTGCAAAAACATTGGTTAAAGAAGGCGCCTCTGTTATCCTAAACGGGAGAACCAAAGAAAAAGTTGAAGTAGCGGTGAAGAGCTTACAAAAGGAATTTCCGGAAAGCAAGGTTAGTGGCATCGTGGCAAATTTTCTGAATGTTGAGGAAATAAGTGCGTTATTGGAAACACTACCTGCCATAGATATTCTCGTTAATAATGTTGGTATTTATACCTCCGGCGATTTTTTTAAATCGACTGATGCAGATTGGCAACAACAGTTTGAGGTGAATGTCATGAGTGGCGTTCGTTTATCAAAACAACTTCTTCCTAAAATGATAGGAAATAACTGGGGTAGAATTTTATTCGTTTCTAGTGAATGCGCTACCCTGGTTCCTACAGATATGATTGCCTATAGTATGACGAAAGCTGCTATTCTAGCGGTCTCCAGAGGATTGGCGCAATTAACAAAGGGTACAGGGGTAACGGTTAACACCATCGTGCCCGGATCAACGTTATCAGAAGGCGCAGCTCAATTTTTAGAGAATGCCGCTAAAGAGGAATCAAAGTCTAAAACCCAAATAGAAGAAGAATT
>CBDUKC010000064.1:0-12933 GCA_965367705.1 uncultured Maribacter sp.
CCTGGAGTAGAGACCAGTTTTGAAAGAGCTACGATGCTGACCAATTGGGCAGATAATATTATACTTCCATCCTACGAAGCGTTTGCTGTGGAGTTAGATCTCCTTAATAGTGCCTTCGTTGCCTTTGAAGCAGATACAAGCCCTTCAAATCTGGAAAACGTTAGAACCGCATGGGTGTCTGCCTATAAAGTTTGGCAACGTGTTTCTATGTTTGAGATCGGACCTGCAGAAACTGTAGGTTTACGTTTGAATGTGAATATATACCCTGCGGATAGTCAGAAAATAGAAGCTCATATCGTATCAGGTATGTACGACCTATCTCTATCCTCTAATAGAGATGCAAAGGGCTTTCCCGCATTGGATTATTTGATCAATGGTTTAGGAGAAGATGATGCCGCTATAGTTGCAAGATTTAATGATGCCAATAAGGACGCAACCTTTACGTATATAGATACGGTGATACAGGATATGATTACGTTAACTGCAGGGGTTGTCGCAGCATGGAATCAATCTTATAGGGATACGTTTGTTGCCAATGACGGTGCTTCGGCTACCGCCTCTGTAGATCGTTTTGTGAACGATTATATCTTCTACTACGAAAAGTTTTTAAGAGCAGGAAAAATGGGAATACCGCTAGGCGTATTTTCAGGAACACCCTTACCACAGAATGTAGAGGCATATTATGAGAGAGAGATTTCAAATGAGTTATTTCTAGAAGGTTTAAGTGCCGTACAGGATTTTTTTAACGGTAAACATTTTGGGGCTAGCGCCTCAGGAGAAAGTTTGGCATCCTATTTAGATGCGTTGAACGAAGTCAAAAACGGAGAAGACCTTAGTGCAATTATCAATACTCAATTTAATGAGGCTAGAACCTTGGTAAGCGGTTTATCTTCCTTTAGGTCGGAAATAGAAAATAATACTCCGCCAACCGAAATGTCGTTAGCTTACGATGCCGTTCAAAAAGCAGTACCCATGTTAAAAGTAGATATGGTGTCCGCAATGAGTATAAGTATCGACTTCGTAGATGCAGATGGAGATTAATGAAAACCTTTATTAAAAACCATATAAACGCTCCTGTGGAGGCCGCCCCTTTGGCGGTCTTTCGCATTTTATTTGGCCTAATGATGCTGTTTAGTATCCTTAGGTTCTGGAGTTATGGGTGGATTGATACATTGTACATTCAACCAGCCTTTCACTTCTCTTATTACGGTTTTGAATGGGTTAAGCCTTTAGGGGCTTATACGTATGTACTTTTTTTAATCTGCGGAATAGCAGCTATTTTTATTGCTTTAGGATATCGGTATAAAATGGCTATGCTCGTTTTTTTTCTGAGTTTTACCTACATCGAACTCATGGACAAGACCACGTATTTAAACCATTATTACTTTATTAGTGTTCTTAGTTTTTTAATGCTTTTTCTCCCGGCTAATGCTTATTTCTCCATAGATGCGGTCAAGAATCCCCAAAAAGCATTTCAACGTGTACCGACATGGACGATCAATGGGATAAAACTGTTGTTGGTCATTGTATATTTCTACGCCGGTTTGGCCAAACTAAATTCGGATTGGTTGTTAAAGGCTATGCCACTTAAAATATGGCTCCCCTCTAAATTCGATATTCCTTTGCTGGGCGATGTAGTGTCCCAAGAATGGGTACAGTATGCTTTTAGTTACATCGGTGCCGGTTATGATTTAGCCATTCCGTTTTTATTGCTGTATAAGAGGACCCGGATCTTCGCCTTTGTATTGGTGGTTATTTTTCATTTGCTTACTAGGGTGTTATTTCCCATCGGGATGTTTCCTTATATCATGATTGTTTCTACTTTGATATTTTTTGATTCAGGATTACATCATAGAATTTTAGCATGGATAGCTGGCATCCTTGGAGTAGCCAAAAGTCAGTTCGATACTGCCAAGCAATTGGTCTACACCTCCGCTATCGGAACAAAATTAAAGTATTCGATACTCATCGTATTTTTTGTAGGTCAGCTCCTGATTCCTTTTCGTTACCTATGGTATCCTGGAGAATTGTTCTGGACGGAAGAAGGTTATCGGTTTTCTTGGCGGGTAATGCTCATGGAAAAATCAGGTTATGCCCAGTTCAAGATTGTAAACGGAGAAACAGGTCGTTGGTTTTATGTGGATAATACCGATTTTCTGACCCCGTTCCAAGAAAAACAAATGGCTTTTCAACCCGATTTTATATTAGAATATGCACATTTTTTAAAAGAGCACTTTGAGGCGGACGGTCATAAACAAGTGCAGGTCTATGTAGATTGTCAAGTTGCGCTAAACGGAAGGTTAAGTACAACCTACATAGATCCTCAAGTAGATTTAAGCCAAGAAAAGGAATCATTTAAACACAAAAATTGGGTTACTCCATTTAAAGATGAAATTAAAGGAATTTAGTTGTATTGTCCTATTACTTTTCATGTTTCCGTTGTGGGGTCAGTTAAGTATTTCTGGTACCGTAACAGATACTCAAGGGGTGCCCATAACCTATGCGGAAGTATACTTGAAACAATTGCAGCGTTTAGAAAATACGGATGATAAAGGGCGTTTTAAGTTTGATAATGTTCCGGGAGGTAAATATACCGTCGTGGTATTTGCCTATGAATATGAGGTTTTGGAAAAAGAACTGTTATTTGATACCGCGTTTACTTTTTCTGTTCAGTTAGAAAAATTGCAAGCAGAAAAATTGACCGAGGTAGTAATGACGCAGAAACGGCAGGAGGTCTTCGCCCTAAAACAATTGAAAAAAGTAGAAGGCACTGCTATATATGCTGGCAAAAAGACCGAAGTGGTGCTTTTAGATGGTATTACGGGAAACTTAGCGGCCAATAACCCAAGGCAAATATATAGTCAGGTAGTTGGACTTAATATTTATGATAATGGGGATGCAGGATTACAATTGAATATTGGTGGGAGGGGACTAGATCCCAACCGAACAGCTAATTTTAATACCCGTCAGAATGGTTATGATATTAGTGCAGATGTCTTAGGGTATCCCGAAAGTTACTACACCCCACCTGCCGAGGCCTTGGAAGAAATTCAAGTAATACGAGGAGCGGCATCTTTGCAGTACGGAACGCAATTTGGAGGTCTTGTGAATTTTAAGTTCAAAAAACCAGCAACCGATAAAAAGGTAGAATGGGTAAGCAGGCAAACACTAGGTTCCTTTGATTTGCGAACCAGTTTTAATAGCCTTAGCGGCACTGTGGGTAAGCTTAGTTATTATACTTATTTCAATTATAAGGAAGGAAATGGGTTTAGGCCTAATTCCAATTTTAACAGTAGGAATTATTTCGCCCATGTGGGCTATCAGGTATCGGACAGAACCAAACTGACTCTGGAAACCACCTTTCTAAACTATTTGGCCAAACAACCGGGTGGATTAACCGATGCACAATTCATTGAAGATCCCACTTTCAGTAACCGAGAACGTAACTGGTTTGATGTGGACTGGAAACTCTATTCCCTGCGTTTAGATCATAAATTCTCAAACAAAACCGATTTTAGTCTTAATGTGTTTGGTCTCGATGCTTCTAGAAGTGCTGTAGGGTTCAGAACCAATAGAGTTTCCCAACCGGATGACATATCGGAACCAAGGGAGCTACTTGTTGATAATTTTCAGAATTGGGGAGCGGAAGCAAGGGTTTTAACCCGCTACACATTAGGAGATGCGGAATCGGCCTTGTTATTGGGCTCGAAAATATACAAGACAAACAATAATCAAAGACAAGGACCTGGATCTGTATCGGGTAATGCCGATTTTACTTTCGCAGATACTGAGTTTCCAAACTATGAACGTCAATCCCAGTTTGATTTTCCGAATTTCAACTTGGCATTTTTTGGTGAGAATATTTTTAACATCACGCCTAAATTAACAATCACACCTGGTTTTCGATTAGAGCATATTAAAACTGAAAGCATAGGAAGCTATAAGAATGTGGTGCTCGATTTAGCTGGTAACCCCTTACTAAATGAAGATATTGCAGACAATAGAAGCTTTGATCGTACATTTCTATTATTGGGTTTAGGTGCCACCTATAAAGCAGCACCAAGTATAGAGCTTTATGGTAATTTTTCACAAAACTACCGATCGGTTACTTTTAGTGATATAAGGGTGGTGAACCCCTCTTTTCAAGTCGATGAAAACATATCCGATGAAGATGGGTTTACGGCAGATGTTGGTGCTAGAGGTCGATTTAAAAATATGCTTTCCTATGATGTAAGTCTATTTGGCCTTTTGTATGATAACAGATTGGGTGAAGTTTTAAAGAGTGAAACCCGCACAAATGCTGCTGGTCAATTGGTAGAAACGGGACGTGTCGTTCGTTTTCGCGGCAATATAGGAACTGCCTTTATGTATGGGTTGGAGAGTTTTGGTAATTGGAGTTTGAAAGAAACCTTTTTTCCATCTGTGGAAAAACTCAAAATTAATTACTTTATGAATTTGGCGCTGACCAATTCTGAATACTTGTCTTCTGAGGAAGTCAATGTTGAAGGGAACCAAGTGGAATTTATTCCGGCTGTGAATCTTAAAACAGGTATGAATTTTGGTTACGGTAACCTATTGGGAAGTGTACAATATACTTATCTGTCTAATCAATTTACGGACGCTACGAATGCCTTACAAGATGTAAACGACAACCAAAGAGGTATAGAAGGAGAGATACCGGCGTATGATATTTTGGATTTCTCTTTATCCTATTCTTTTAAAAAATGGAAGCTGGAAGCCGGTATAAATAATCTTTTGGATGCTAGTTACTTTACACGTAGAGCAACAGGATATCCAGGGCCAGGTATTATTCCATCGGAACCTAGAACATTTTATACGACATTGCAGTTTAAATTTTAGTACATAAGTTCATCATAATGGACAATAATCGGCGAATTTTATACTCGCTTAGTAGAGCGTTTCATATCCTATATCCAAAAGCGATGCCGTCTTAGGTCATTTATAAGATAAACCAATAATAATCACTATATTTGCACGCAATTAAATCTCTAATTGCATGGAAGCTCACCTAAACAAAATTCTCGGAGAAGGTCTTACGTACGACGACGTACTTTTAGTCCCTGCTTATTCAGAAATTCTACCCAGAGAAGTTAGCATTAAATCTAAATTCACACGTAACATTACCATCAACATACCAATTGTTTCGGCAGCTATGGATACGGTTACGGAAAGTAGAATGGCTATTGCCATTGCGCAAGAAGGGGGTATAGGTGTACTTCACAAGAATATGACCATTGAGCAGCAAGCTATAAAGGTTAGAAAAGTAAAACGTGCTGAAAGTGGAATGATTTTGGATCCCGTGACCATGCTGTTGGATTCAAAGGTGGGTGATGCCAAAGCCAATATGAAGGAACATAGTATTGGAGGAATTCCAATCGTAGATGACGCAGGAAAGTTAATTGGGATTGTTACCAATAGAGATTTACGTTTTGAAAAAAATAATGACCGACCTATTTCTGAAGTCATGACTTCAGAAAACTTGGTTACCGCTGCAGAGGGTACTTCACTTTCGGAAGCAGAAGATATTCTACAGGAGCATAAGATTGAAAAACTCCCAGTTGTAGATAAAAATTATAAGTTGGTAGGCTTGATCACCTTTAGGGACATAACTAAGCTTACCCAGAAACCAAGCGCTAACAAAGACAAGTACGGTAGGTTACGCGTTGCAGCTGCTTTGGGCGTTACTGCCGATGCAGCAGACAGGGCCGCTGCGTTGGTTGCCGCTGGCGTCGATGCTGTTGTAATAGATACGGCTCATGGACATACCAAAGGGGTGGTCGCTGTGTTGAAATCAGTTAAAAAGCGATTCCCAGACCTTGATGTTATTGTTGGTAATATTGCCACTGGCGAGGCTGCAAAATATTTAGTGGATGCTGGAGCGGATGCGGTTAAAGTGGGTATTGGTCCAGGCTCTATTTGTACGACGCGAGTAGTTGCTGGGGTGGGTTTTCCTCAGTTTTCTGCGGTACTTGAAGTAGCTGCTGCCATAAAAGGTTCAGGTGTTCCCGTAATCGCGGATGGTGGAATTAGATATACGGGTGATATTCCTAAGGCTATTGCTGCTGGTGCGGATACTGTTATGTTAGGTTCATTGTTAGCGGGTACAAAGGAGTCTCCAGGGGAAACCATTATTTATGAGGGTAGAAAATTTAAATCCTATCGTGGTATGGGCTCGGTTGAAGCCATGAAACAAGGCTCCAAAGATCGGTATTTTCAAGATGTTGAGGACGATATTAAAAAATTAGTTCCAGAAGGAATTGTAGGGCGTGTTCCTTACAAGGGTGACCTTTTTGAAAGTATCCATCAGTTTGTTGGTGGTCTGCGCGCTGGAATGGGCTATTGTGGTGCAAAAGATATTGCTACCTTAAAAGAAACCGGACGTTTTGTTAAGATTACGGCGAGTGGCATTAATGAGAGTCATCCGCATGATGTGACGATAACCAAGGAGTCTCCAAATTACAGTCGATAGTATCTGATCATCAAATAAAATCAAAAAAAAGCCTAGCAATTGATAAATTGCTAGGCTTTTTTTTGTGGTCTAATTGCGTTTGTCTGGTTTGGATATAGCTGTTATTTGGCACCTGCATAGGTTTTCCAATCCTTATCCTTATAAATGTTGTCGCCAAAATATTTAGCAATATTCAAGAAGGGTTTTGGTTTTTGATATCCGGGAACTGGAGAAAGCATATTCATTTCCTCATCTAAAAATATGGTAGTAGGATAACTTAATCTTCCTTGCATAAGCGCCGCAGCCAGTTCATGATATCCTTTTCTACCGGATGCGATGAAATTATAGGTCTTTCCTTTAAAATCTATCGGTTCTTTTCCCTCCCCGTCCATTTTTACCATGTAGAAGTTGTCTTCCATGTATTTTGCAACTTCGGGATTCTGGAAGGTATCCTTATCCATTTTCTTGCACCAGCCGCACCAATCTGTATACACATCAATAAACACTTTTTTAGGGTTTTCGTCCGTCGCGGCCATTTCAACAGCTTCTGAAAAAGAAACCCAATTCACTTCTTGAGAGAATAACAATGATGTAAAAAGCATCAGAACCCCTGTCAGGCCAATGTTTTTATAGAATAAGGAGTTCGTTTTCATGGTATGCATTTGAGTCTTTGTCCACTTAGTATACCAAAGCTAACGAATTTTCATTGTTTTTATTTTATGCTAGCTGTTTCCTTAATAGCAAATAAGTCTTTCACATCTACCTGATTTTTAACCAAATCGTCAAAAGTTTCACGTTCCCTAATGAGAATAGCTTTTCCATCGTGCCACAGCACTTCGGGTGGTCTAAATCTAGAGTTATAGTTACTTGCCATAGTAAAACAGTAGGCGCCAGCGTTCTTAAAGCTTAGAATATCACCCTCTGTGATTTCGTTAATTCTACGATTACTGGCAAAAGTATCTGTCTCGCAGATATAGCCCACTACGGAGTAATAGCGTTCCCTTCCCTCAGGATTGGATATGTTTTCAATTTCATGACTAGACCCGTATAGCATTGGGCGTATAAGGTGGTTAAATCCAGAATCGATACTGGCAAATACCGTAGATGTCGTCTGTTTTACAACGTTTACCTTGGCCAGAAAAAATCCAGCTTCGCTGACCAAAAATTTACCTGGTTCAAACGCAAGCGTCAATTCTTTCCCATACTCGGCACAGAATTCGTTAAACCTGGTACTTAACTTTTTCCCTAGTTCTTCAATGTTGGTTTCTATATCGCCGGCTTTATACGGTACTTTGAAGCCGCTGCCAAAATCTATAAAATCCAAGTTTCGGAAATTTTTAGCCGTGTCGAATAAAATTTCAGAGGCATATAGAAATACATCAATATCTAAAATATCACTTCCAGTGTGCATGTGAATACCATTTATATTCATCTGTGTGAGCTCCACAATTCGCAATAAATGCGGTATTTGATGAATACTTATTCCAAATTTGGAATCAATGTGACCTACTGAAATATTAGAATTTCCACCAGCCATCACATGAGGGTTAATACGAATGCAAACCGGAATGTTCGGGTGCTTGCTTCCAAACTGTTCCAAAATAGAAAGGTTGTCAATATTGATTCGCACACCCAAGTTTGCGGCTTCCTCAATTTCTTCCAAGGATACACCGTTAGGAGTAAATATGATAGATTCTGGTTGGAAACCGGCTAGAAGTCCAAGTTGGACCTCTTGTATCGATACGGTATCCAAACCACTCCCTAAACTATTCATAAGTTTTAGAATGGTGATATTAGAAAGTGCCTTGGCGGCGTAATTTAGTTTTAGTTTGTTAACGGAACTAAAGGCATTGGTTAGCCTATTGAATTGTGAAATTATTTTAGCGGAGTCATAAACGTAAACGGGGTCGCCATACGTTTTTGCAATTTTTAGTAAATCCGTGTTCCTCATAACCTGTGCTTTTTAGCAAATCTAGAATACTGTACTGGTTTCAACAAAAAAAACTAAAGATTATGTATAAATATAACAAAATGTGTTATTTGAAACAATATATAGTTTTTAGATTACTTGTCTTGCAGTCGTACTGGTCGTAACTTTAATTAGTCAAAAGCAGGTACAATGCTTTCGTTGGCCCTTCGTTAATATGGGTTTAAATTATATAATTGATAATCATTTAGTCAGATAAATATAGTAATATGAAATTACCTTTATTTCCGTTACAGTCTATTTTTTTCCCGGGGGAAACCGTACCGCTTCATATTTTTGAGCCACGTTACAAGCAATTGATAAATGATTGTAAGGACGAGGCTGTCACCTTTGGTATACCGGTGTATATAAATGGTGGTATGCAGTACGGTGTTGAGGTACAGCTCGTAGAAGTGGTAACGAGCTACGAAGGGGGCGAGATGGACGTCGTATGTGTTGCAAGACAGGTCTTTAGGTTACTGTCTTTTGAAAAACAACTAAGCAATAAGCTGTATTCTGGTGGAGTTGTAGAGTTGCTGGCCTACGATTATAAGGCCGATGAAACGTTTAAAGCAGAGGTGTTGCTAAAGTTAAGAGCGCTTTACGCAATTATGGAGGTGCCTTTTTCCGAAACGACTGTAGCTACTTTTAATAGTTTTTCTTTAGCGCACAAAATGGGGCTTTCTTTTGAGCAGGAGTATAGGCTGTTGCAAATACCGAAAGAAATGGATCGGCTTGCTTTTATAGATGAGCATCTAGCCACTACGATTGGGGTGTTAAGCGAAGTGGAACGCACCAGAAAGACGATAGAGTTAAACGGCCATTTTAAGAATTTCGACCCTTTGGATTTTAAGGATATTGAAATGAAGTAGGGTTACTACCTATAGATTATCTTGAAACCGTGAATTATTCTTTTTAATTTTTCGATTATTACCCCTCGTTTCCTATTTTTGCCTAACTAATAAAATCACAATAATATATGGACCTTCACGAATATCAAGGAAAAGAGATATTGGCCAGTTTTGGCGTACGCATACAAAGAGGTATCGTAGCACACAGCCCAAAAGAAGCTGTAGATGCCGCAAAAAAGTTAACGGAAGAAACCGGAACCGGATGGCATGTTATTAAAGCACAGGTGCACGCCGGTGGTCGTGGTAAAGGTGGTGGTGTGAAATTGGCAAAAAACCTTAAAGAGGTTGAAGAGCTAGCCGGAAATATTATTGGTATGGATTTGGTTACGCCTCAAACTTCTGCTGAAGGAAAGAGAGTACATCAAGTGTTGGTATGTGAAGACGTTTACTATCCAGGGGATAGTGAAACTAGTGAATTTTACATGTCCGTACTCTTGAATAGGGGAACAGGTAGGAACATGATTATGTATTCTACGGAAGGTGGAATGGATATTGAAGATGTAGCAGAGAATACACCGCATTTAATTTTTACTGAGGAAATAGATCCAGCTGTGGGACTTTTAGGTTTTCAGGCACGTAAAATTGCTTTTAACCTAGGACTTTCTGGAACGGCCTTCAAGGAAATGACCAAGTTTGTTGCTTCGTTGTATAAAGCTTACGTTGAAAGTGATTCAAGCATGTTCGAGATTAATCCTGTGTTAAAAACTTCGGATGATAAAATTATGGCTGTAGATGCTAAAGTTTCTATTGATGACAATGCATTATACCGCAGAAAGCAATACGCAGAAATGCGTGATTTGCGTGAAGAAAATCCAATTGAAGTAGAAGCAAGTGCATTAGGTTTAAACTATGTTGATTTAGATGGGAATGTAGGTTGCATGGTAAATGGAGCTGGTCTTGCAATGGCGACAATGGATTTGATAAAGATGGCTGGTGGAGAACCTGCTAATTTCTTGGATGTAGGAGGTACTGCTGATGCTAAGAGGGTTGAAGAGGCTTTTCGGATTATTTTAAAAGACGATGGTGTAAAAGCTATCTTGGTTAATATTTTTGGCGGTATTGTGCGTTGTGACAGAGTTGCAAATGGTATTGTTGAGGCGTACAAAAATATGGGTGATGCCATGAACGTTCCGATTATCGTGCGTTTGCAAGGTACTAACGCGGTAATTGCGAAAGAGATTATTGATAATTCAGGTCTTGCGGTACATTCTGCCGTACAGTTCCAAGAGGCAGCGGACAAGGTTAAAGAAGTTTTAGCTTAGTACTAAGCTTATAGTATATTTTTAAAAGGGTAGCGTTTTAAAACGTTACCCTTTTTTTTGGTCGGTAAAATAATCAGTGGCAGTTCTTCATATGTCCTTTTTGAGTTCTGAATTAATCCCTTGGTTTTCTACGTTTGAATTTAAATTAGCTCTAGTGTCTTTTTAGATTTAATCCATTGGCATGGATAAATTCGAAATTTAGTGTTGAACTGCGCTAACACTATAGTACATGGGTGTGTAGTTGTCTTCTGTTTACTTAAAAAAATGTTAAAAATTAATTTGATTGTAACAATTTTCATTTTGTGACGTCTTTTAAGTAATTCATCATCAATCAATTATTAATCAAGTTCCGATTAAACTCGACAATCATCGACCGGAGCTAAAAACAAACAAGTCATGAGAAAATTAAGTTATGTTATCGTAGCTGCAATGCTATTGTCCACAAGTTCTATTTTGGCAAATTCCACGGATTTGCTCGAACCTAATGAAGGAATTTCCGAACAGATTACCAAAATGTTATCCGATAATTCTTTTTCGGAAGGGGAATGTAATTCAACCGCTCAAGTAAGATTTACACTAAATGATGAGGGGGAAATTGTAGTTCTATCTGTAGAGACTGATTCTGAGAATTTAGAACGCTTTGTTAAAAATCGATTAAACTATAAAAAAATTGAAATTTCCAATGTAGAGGAGGGAAAACTATTCACGGTACCCGTGAGGATAATTTCTTAAATACATTTGAATTAGCTGAAAAATCTTAAGATGTCAATCTTAGGATTTTTTTTTGTTTTTGTATTTTACGTTGGGTACTGCCCGATCTACCTTTTTTAGCTGTTTTGCTTTAAAGCTTCTATCGTTATCCAGTTTTATCTCTGCTTTTACCTGACCTAGAAGTACTTCTCCTGGGTTTTTTGGACTTTCCCGTGTTCCCCTTAGGTAAATGACCAGCCCGTTAAGGAAATTCCGTAATACTTGGTCGCCACATTCCATATAATTTGGATGGTTGTCCTTTCTGAAGAATGCACTTAACTCAGTTTTAGATATTTTAAAGTCAACAAGGGTAAGAATGTCAATAATATCTTCGTCCCTGAACTTTAATGCGACTCGCAGTTTTTTAAAAACGTCATTGTTTGTCATTATTCTTTAATTTTCTGCAAGGTATTATAAAATACACAAAGGAGAACAACTGTGTGAATAATTGGACTTTTGGTATACGATATTTGATTTTCAAGAGTTATGTAAATAGCTGTAAAGTAAGTATATACCAAATGATGAATACGGAAAAAGAAAAGCTTAGTATACTTTCGGAAATGATTTCCTTTGCTCGGCTAGGGAACACCCTCAAGCAGGTGGAGTATGATTTTCTGTTCAATGTATCCCAAAGGTTAGGGGTTCGAAAAACCGTATTCGACGACCTTTTTAAGAACGAAGCAGAGCATGTGATACCTAAGTCTCAAGCAGAACGTTTAGTGCAATTTAATCGGCTTATTCTGCTTATGAATGTAGATAACACCCAAGAGCTTAATGAAATAAGACGTTTGCATGATATTGGGCTTGCAATGGGTCTTCCACCGTCTGCTATTGAGCAAGTATTATCCATCATGCATAACTATCCTAATAAGGTTGTTCCGCCAGAAGTCATTATCTCTATTTTTAAAGCGCATTACAACTAAGCCCATTTACGACCTAGTGTATTTGGCCTCTTTTAGGTTTTAGTCGATTTCATGCTGCTAATTTCATAACACCAATCCGGCTTGGCTTAGTTAAATATGGTTAAGATGTTTTTAAACTAGACGGTGTATGTCCTTTTTGGGCAGTCGATTAAATTCTGAACCTCCTTTTATCACTGCATCTATTTCAGGTTGATATTGCTTTTCCCTCTTGCTTAGCTTAAAAAGCTTTTGCCGTTTTGGTTTCTTAACTGTTTACTTTAAGAGCATTATTTCTTCAAAACTGATATTAAGATGTATTACTAAACCCGGTGGCTTTTTTAAATTATACTAAGAAGGTACCAGGCATAGAAAGATGATCCCTTGGTGGTATACACATCTGCTTTGGTATAACATATACGCATGCACCCAATGATTCTTTGGTAAAGTGGCATATCAAATACAACAATACGACAAAATGACACATTAGATTAGTCTATAGCGGACATAGTGACATGTTATGTGTTGTGGTATAAGATTTGAAATACCATAAGCGTAACAAATGTTTAACCTTATTAAAAAATATAATTATGAGTTTAGTTAAAAGAAACGATATGGTATTCCCTTCTCTAATGAATGAAATTTTCAAGCCTGATTGGTTTGGTGGAATGGATGA
>CBDUKC010000065.1:0-12921 GCA_965367705.1 uncultured Maribacter sp.
AGAAATCAACACCCATTTTGAAGCTTCTTTGGAAAATGAAACCAAACTAAAAACAACTCCTGTATCGAATTTTGAGGTTATTTTACATCAGCAAAAAGGTTCCGAAGAATACCGCCCTACCCTATTTGACCTAGTAGCACATAATGCGCTTGCATTTTATAGCACCAACGAAAACAATATTACAAGACCCGCAGACAAATTTGAAATTGATAATCCTGAACTTTTATGTGATGGTTATGCATTCATACAGTTAAATATTACAACAACAGATGACACTTCTTCACAAGCTAAAGCATTGCGCATTTATCAGAAACTTTTAAAGCTTCATCTACCGTCAGAACAGCCATACGCCTTTGCAGAAGTCAATATCCAAAGGCTCCAGTTCGTTTACCAAAATGCTATTTTCGATAATAAAGATCAACAGTATATCGATGTACTTAGAAATGCAGCATCTGCAGAAAAAGGAAACCCAGCATCTGGCCTATACAATTATGAGATCGCTGTTCTATTACATCAACAGGGAAATACCTATCAACCCAAAACCAATGAAGACAATCGTTGGAAAACCAAAGAGGCGCTTGAATTATGTGAGAACGTCATACAAGAGATTCCCAAGAGTCGCGGAGCTAAAAAATGTACCGCTTTAAAGACTCAGATTCTTTCCCATAGTTTACAACTGACAACGGAAAGACATATTCCCATCAATCAAACATCTAGATTGCTGGTTACCTATAAAAACTACGATGGACTACAATTAACTGCTCGCAGCGTAACGGAAAAACAATGGCAAACACTTGAGGATTTATATCCCAAGGAAAAGAAACTTGCTTTTATTAAAAAATTAGCTATTTCAGAAATATGGGACACTGCACTTAAAAATAAAAACGATTACCAGTCGCATAGTACCGAAATAACGATGCCCCCTTTAGAGAATGGTGAATATATCATCTTAGCGGAACCAAAGGACACTACGGACAACACCTTCGCCTACACACAGGTGCAAGCCACTAATCTTGCATTAGTAGAAACGCAAACCGAGACCCATCAAGACTTTCAAGTGGTAGATCGAAATAACGGCAAACCAATTATAGGTGCAAAATTGACGTTTAGGTACCGCCTTGACTATGATGGCAAACGATTGAGCAAAACCTTTGTTTCTAATAAAACAGGAACGATTTCTATTCAAAGAGCTCAAAAAGAATGGCGGGATGTAAGCATTACAATTTTACACGAAAAAGACACCGCTTTTTATAACGACTATTACATTTATAGAGGATATGACCAAACAATACCTGGGCCCTCCTATACTTGTTTTCTATTTACAGACAGAAGTATCTACAGACCTGGACAACCGCTATATTTTAAGGGTATTGCCATAAAACGCACGCAAGAAAACTCATCTCTTTTAGAAAATACTAAGGTTTCTGTTGCGCTTAAGGATGTTAATGGACAAGTTGTGAACATAGCCGATTTTACAACCAATGCATACGGTTCTTTTTCTGGGGAATTTATATTACCAAGCAACGGACTTACAGGGCAGTTTTCCATGCAAGTCAGTTCCACCGATCATAATTTAAATGGATATGCTAGTATTTCTGTAGAAGAATATAAACGTCCAAAATTTGAAACTTCATTTAAGCCAATTACGGAAAGTTACAAAGTAAACGATAGTGTAACCGTGACCGGTACTGCCACTGCATATGCGGGAAGCAATATAACTGACGCTAAAGTTACCTATCGCGTAAAGCGTTCCGTGTATTATCCAAGATGGTATTACTGGAGCTACTCTTATAGAAATACTTCGGCTCAAGAAATAGCTAACGGAGAGACCGAAACAAATGCTTCTGGCAACTATTCCATAGATTTTAAAGCACTACCTGATAGTAGTACTGACAAAAAAAACTTGCCTACATTCAATTACGAAGTAACCGCTGATGTTACTGATATTAATGGAGAAACGCATAGTACAACCACATTCGTTACTGTTGGTTACCACACCTTAAACGCTACTATAGTAGTGGCAAACCCATTAGATAAAGATTTAAAAGAACAAAAATTAACCATCGCTACTAGTAACCTAAACGGACAGTTTGTACCCGCCAAAGGAACGGTTAAGATGTACAAATTAAGAGCACCAGATCAGGTTTTACGACCCCGCTTGTGGTCGGCACCGGATTATCAAGGGTTTACTAAAGAAGAATTCAAAAAACTATATCCACATGATGCGTTTAACAATGAGCATGATTCCTCTACCTGGGAAAAAGGAGGATTAGTTTGGCAAGAAAAATTCGATACCGGAAAATCTAAAGAACTCCCCTTAGGGAATATCAAAAAATGGGTTTCAGGTAAATACATTCTAGAATTGGTGACCCAGGACAAATTTGGTCAAGAAGTAAAAGATGTTTTGGAAACTACACTGTTCTCTCATAACGATAAAAAACTGGCAGACAACCAATTGTTTAAGATTACCACCGACAAATACAGCTATACCCCAGATGACAATGCAAAAGTGACGCTCTTTTCTAATGCAGAAAACATAGATGTAACAGTAACTATTGAGAAAAATCATAAAGTAATCGATACCAAGATCATCCGTTTAAATAAAAACTCGGAAAGCTTTACGGTACCCATAAAAAAAGAAGATCTAGGCGGATTTGCGATTACCTATAGCTTTGCCGCTTACAATCACTTTACATCTGGCACTTTAAACCTACAGGTACCTTATCCTAGTACCGACTTACAAATTGAAACCCTAACATTTAGAGACAAGCTGCAACCTGGAACGGACGAGACCTGGTCTTTTAAAATTAAAGGACCACAAGGTAATAAAGTCGCAGCAGAACTATTAGCAAGTATGTATGACGCTTCCTTAGATACTTTTAGAAGTCATTATTGGGGATTTAACCCTTTAGTTACCCCAAGCTATTATTCAAATAGAAGGTTAAACGCTAGGCGCTGTTTCACGACCAATTCCTTTGCTGTTTATCAAGATAATGAATCCTATAGCTACGCTGACCCTAGTTTTGATTCGTTTAATTGGTTTGGATTTTATTTTGGTAATGACATACGATTTCGGGGTTATGCGAGTGGTGTTGACAGAAGAATGATGAAAAAAGCTGCTCCTGGAGCTACAACAGAGATGATGATGGAGGATATGGAACTTGCAGAATCTGTAGCTGGTGCTCCCATGGAAGCAGACAATGCATTTGGCAACGAGGCAAACGATAAAGCACCTAGCATTGGAGGACAACAAGAACAAAACCCTAAACAGGCTGCGGAAGAAGTACAAATCAGAAAGAACCTGCAAGAAACTGCATTCTTCTTTCCCCAACTACTGACGGACGCAGCAGGAAATGTATCGTTTAGTTTTACGACTCCAGAAGCCCTTACCCAATGGAATCTGCAATTGTTAGCACACACCAAAAATTTGGAGAGTTCCTATACAAGCTTGCGAACCGTTACTCAAAAAGAGTTGATGGTGATTCCAAATGCCCCACGTTTTCTACGAGAAGGCGATGAAATTGTTATCAGTAGTAAAATCGCCAACCTAACAGAAAAAGCGTTGACAGGTTTAGCTAAGTTGGAACTTATCGATGTTATTTCCGGTAAAAATATTTCAAAAGAATTGGTAAATTCTCCCCTTTCCGGGGTGTTAGAGGGGACTTCTTTCAAAGTTGATTCCATGGGGAATACCCAAGTATCATGGCGTTTGAAAATCCCAGAAAACATACAAGCCGTTCAATATACCGTAACAGCCAAAGCTGGTGATTTTAGTGATGGAGAGCAAAACGTATTACCGGTACTTAGAAATCGCATGTTGGTTACGGAGACACTACCGATGTGGGTAAGAAGTAATCAAACAAAGATCTTTACCTTAGATAAATTAAAGGAGAATACCTCAACTACTTTGAAGCATCATAAGTTGACTTTAGAGATAACTAGTAACCCCGCTTGGTATGCCGTACAAGCACTACCCTACTTAATGGAATATCCGTACGAGTGTAATGAGCAGACCTTTTCTAGGTACTATGCCAATTCACTGGCAAGTCATATAGCCAATAACAACCCTAGAATCCAAGAGGTATTTACCCAATGGGCAAATGCAGAAGCTTTGGTAAGTAATTTGGAAAAGAACCAGGAATTAAAATCACTACTGATTCAGGAAACACCATGGTTACGGGATGCCCAGTCTGAAACAGAGCAAAAGAAACGTATTGCTTTACTTTTCAATTTGAACAAAATGAAGAGCGAGCAAGAAATCGCTTTAAGAAAATTAGAAAATAATCAACTATCGTCTGGCGCTTGGCCATGGTTTAAAGGTGGTCGCGAAAACAGATTTATTACACAACATATTATTACGGGATTAGGCCATCTAAACCATCTTTCCGTCACAGCTAGGCAAGAGGAAACGCGAATGATTAAAAACGCAATCCAATACCTAGATGATGCGTTTGTAGAAGAATACAAGCAAATGAAAAAGTATGCTTCCGATATATCAAAGGACCATTTGAGCAATACTCAAATACATTACCTGTATATGCGAAGTTTTTTTAAGGATATTAAAGTGTCAAAACAGGTGAAAACTATCCAAGACTACTACAAAGGACAGGCACAACAATATTGGAAAAACAAAGGACTCTATTCCCAAGGGATGCTAGCCTTAGTTATGCATCGTTCTGATGATTTAAAAACGGCTGAGAAGATACTAAGAGCCTTAGAGGAAAACAGCATTACCTCCGAAGAATTGGGCATGTATTGGAAAGAAAACACCAGTTCATGGCATTGGTATCAGGCTCCGATTGAAACCCAGGCATTATTGATTGAAGCGTTTTCTGAAATTCATCCAAAAGACATTCGAACCGTTGACAATCTTAAGATTTGGTTACTAAAAAACAAGCAGACCAATCAATGGAAGACTACCAAGGCAACCACCGAAGCTGTTTACGCTTTGCTTCTACAAGGAAGTGATTGGTTATCTGTAACCGATGCGGTAGACGTATTAGTTGGAGGAGAAAAAATAGCGCCTACCAAACTAGACAATGTAAAAGTTGAGGCTGGAACTGGGTATTACAAAACCGCTTGGAATGGCCGTGATGTAAAACCAAAAATGGCCGAAGTTCAAATTTCTAAGAAAGGAGATGGTATTGCTTGGGGAGCATTATACTGGCAATACTTTGAGGATTTAGATAAAATTACCTCCGCAGAAACCCCGTTAAAATTAAAAAAGAAATTGTTTCTTAAAAAGAATACGGATACTGGGGAAGAAATTTCAGAAATCACGAATAAAACTGATATACAAGTTGGCGATTTAGTCCGCATTCGTATTGAATTACGTGCTGACCGCCCCATGGAATTTGTTCATATGAAAGATATGAGAGCTGCTGGTTTTGAGCCCATAAATGCTATCTCCAGATACAAATGGCAAGATGGTCTTGGTTATTACGAAGCTACCAAGGACGCCAGTACCAACTTCTTTTTTGATTATCTACCCAAGGGCGTTTTTGTATTTGAATACGATGTTCGTGTAAATAATGCAGGAGATTTCAGTAACGGAATTACAACGATTCAAAGCATGTATGCCCCAGAATTTAGTAGTCACTCTGAAGGTGTAAGGGTTTTAATAGACAATTAAATCTAGTAAACAGTTTAGCGCAAGGTTTTGCTAGCCTAGAAAGGTAAGCCGTTCATTTAATTACGAGATTTAGGAGGATATTTCTCAAATATCTTCACTACCAGTTCCTGCATTTTTTTCTCTTTTTCAGCTGGTGTGTCCTCTTCTCTATATGTAGATTCACTTATGGCTTGCCAAATCAACAAATCCTTTTTGGCATCTACAAGATCAATTTTAACTTCTCGTGACAGGTTTGGTCCACCTACGGGAATACCTACAGAAATTCCACCACCTACTGCACCTCCACCTCCACCCAGTCCAACGCCAACAGCATTATTAGACTGAGCTCTAAGTACCATACTGTAAATATTGATGAGCATATCTGGTTCCTCTGAAAACAACAAACCCTTAGATTGCAGAGTAGCGTCCATAGCGTTCATTAGGCGTCGTTCATCCAACTGACTGAGCCCGGTTTCTATATCCGTAAAGTAACCATAGGTGGTATAGGCAGAAAAGTCGGTATTCTTATCGTAATCATAATTTACCCGTGTAGCTCCACATGAAACCATTAGAATTATCAAAAATAAAAGACTGGGATATTTCATAATCGATATTTTGACTCAAGTTACGTAAAAATCAATCTTCCTCTTTGCTATCTACGGACTTTGTAAGCGTAGAAGATATAATACCTGTAGGGATAGCAACGATCCCTAATCCTATCATTAATATAAAAAATGTAAACACCTTACCCCCAAGTGTAATCGGATATACATCCCCATAGCCAACAGTAGTCAAGGTAATTATGGCCCACCAAAGACTGTCGAAGATGGATGAGAAGTGCTCAGGCTGAGCCGCGTTTTCAAAATAATAAATACCTACTGCAGAAAAATAAATCAGTATCAGCGTAACGAAAAGGAATAATAAAATTTCTTCCTTGCCTTATTTATAGCTCTCGAAAAATGCACTAACGCTCTGTTATATCGCATAAGCTTATAAATGCGGAACAAGCGTAAAAACCGCAAGACCCGTAATGACCTTAGGTCCACTCCTAATGCTAAATAAAAAGGCAGTATGGCCAAAAAGTCGATAATGCCAAAAAACTAAAAATGAATAAAATAAGCAAATACCCTACTCTTGGGCGTATCATTTAACTCAACAATACTTTTAAGATACTGTCTCATTTTATCCCCTTAAATTTAAACACTGAGCATGGCCCAAAGTTTGTCCTTGAGTTCCGTAATACCCAGTTGCGCCACGGAAGAAATAAACATAAAGGGCACACCTTGAAGATCCTTTTCTAACTCAACTCGCATCTCATCCATAAGTTCGTCGTCCAACATATCACTTTTGGATATCGCTATTAGTCTTTCCTTATCCAATAACTCAGGATTGTACCTCCGGAGTTCGTCCAAGAGAATTTCATATTCCTTACTAATATCTTTACTGTCCGCAGGGATTAGAAATAACAAGGTAGAATTACGCTCTATATGTCTTAAAAAATAGTGTCCAAGGCCTTTTCCTTCTGCAGCACCTTCTATGATACCCGGAATATCGGCCATTACAAAACTCTTGAAATCCCTGTATTCTACAATACCTAAATTCGGCTTAAGTGTGGTGAATTCGTAGTCGGCAATTTTAGGTTTCGCAGAGGTAATTACAGAAAGTAAGGTAGATTTACCCGCATTTGGAAAACCGACGAGACCCACATCTGCGAGTACTTTAAGTTCTAATATAAAATCCTTTTCCTGACCATCAACGCCAGGTTGAGCGTATCTTGGAGTCTGATTGGTAGAAGACCTAAAATGCCAATTACCACGGCCACCCATACCACCTTCTAATAACACTTGCTCTTCCCCATGCGCTGTTATTTCAACAATAACCTCTTGGGTTTCCCCATCCTTAACAATCGTTCCTAATGGCACATCTAAATATACATCTTCACCATCAGCGCCAGAACTTCTATTCTTACTTCCGTGGCCACCATGACCTGCTTTAAAGTGCTTTTTGAACTTAAAATTAATGAGTGTCCATAAGTTTTGATTACCTCGTAAGATAATGTGACCACCTCGACCACCGTCACCACCGTCTGGTCCACCTTTAGTGATGAATTTTTCCCTATGTAAATGCACTGAGCCTTTGCCACCTTTACCAGAGTTTAAAAACACCTTTACATAATCTACAAAATTACCTTCGGTCATGAAGTCTACTTTAGTTTATGAGCGGAATGCCCAAATAGTGTTACAAAAATACTGAAAACAGCAGGCGTGAAGGCGAATCTAAGCTAATATTAGCACCTTGGTAATTCTGAGGAAGGGAATCGTCTATGTAGAAAATATAAATGAGGTAGCAAATAGAAACTATAATGAAAACAAGTAGTACAAAACCACCCACGGTCAAACATCCTCTTAGGGCAACTTTTGGTCCTATTACTTCCTCGGCCATTATACTATAGTTTATCCTTACCTTATTTAAGTTTGCTTACAGGCCATCTACCACTTTGGTCAATCGCTCTGTAATCTCGGTTATGGTACCAATTCCATTAACACTATAAAATTTATGCTGTTCCTCGTAGTACTGTTTTAATGGAGCCGTTTTTTGATTGTACTCATCAAAGCGATTTCTAATCTTGCTCACATCTTGATCATCTGAACGGCCACTTACTTTGCCACGATCCAATAAGCGCTCTATCAAAACCTCATCGTTTGCATCAAGAGCGACCGTAGCATTAATTTTCAAATCCTTGGATTCCAAAAAATTATCCAACGCTTCAGCTTGGGCAACAGTTCTTGGGAAACCATCAAAAATAAACCCGTCTGCCTCTGGATTTTTATTCACTTCGTCCTCCAACATTTTAATGGTTACTTCATCTGGCACTAAATCACCTTTATCCATATAGGATTTGGCCAACGTACCCAATTCCGTGTTATTCTTGATATTGTATCGAAAAACATCTCCGGTAGAAATATGTTTTAAGTTGTACTTTTCTTTTAAAAATTGTGCTTGGGTACCTTTTCCGGCACCTGGTTTTCCAAAGAGTACAAGATTGATCATATATTTTTGGTTTAGTTGGTATACTTCTTTAAGGTTTCTACCCAGTTCTTTATAATCTAAGCCGTAACCCACAATAAAGCGGTCCGGAATATCCAGTCCAAAATAATCGATGGTATATTCTCCATTATACACCTCCGATTTGTAAAACAGACTGGCAATCTTAAATTCTTTGACATTGGTATTCGAAAATAAATGCACCAGTTCCTTCAAAGTACGACCAGTATCTATAATATCCTCGAGAATAATAACGCTGCGTCCTTCTATATTATCAGGAAGGTCTAATAATGTCTCCACAATACCAGTGGATGTCAACCCTTGGTAAGAACTTAATTTAACGAAAGACACTTCACAAGGATGCTGGTATGCTTTCAAAAAATCCGACACGAACATAAAGGAACCATTAAGCACACCTACAAAGATGGGCGTTTGATCTTTATAATCCATGGCAATCTTTTCTGCGATACCGATTACGGCCTGCTGAATTTCCTTTTCACTAAGGAAAGGTTTAAAAAATTTGTCGTGGAGCTGTATCAATTTTAAGCAGTTATTTAAGTTGGCAAATATAGCATTTTGACCCGTGTTTTTAGAGGTTAAGGAAACGGATTCTGAGATTTAACCGTATTTTTGTGGCAAACGAAGCATAATTCTATTCTAAAAGTAGATTATTATATGGACTATTTTTCCTCAGATTTCAAGTTGGGTATTTTGGGAGGTGGACAACTGGGCAAAATGATGCTCTACGAAACCCGTAAATTTGATATCCACACCAAAGTACTAGAGGCCTCCAACGAAGCTCCATGTAAAATTTCTTGTAATGAATTTGTGTTGGGAGATTTGATGGATTTCGACGCTGTCTACAACTTTGGGAAACAGGTAGATGTGCTGACTATTGAAATAGAGAATGTAAATCTAGATGCTCTAGAAAAGCTGGAAGATGAGGGATTAAAAGTCTACCCGCCCACAAAGGCCTTACGTATCATACAGAATAAAGCAAAACAGAAATTATTCTATATAGACCATGATATTCCCACAGCGGAATTTTCAAGGTTTGCCTACGCTAGCGAAATAGAGGATAGTATTGATAATGGTGGATTGGAATTTCCGTTTGTTTGGAAAGCTGCACAGTTTGGATACGACGGGCAGGGTGTTAAAGTAGTGCGCTCCATGGAAGATGTAAAAGGTTTACCTCCCGGAGAATGTATTGCCGAGGAGATGATACCCTTTAAAAACGAGCTTGCCGTTATTGTGGTTCGCAGCCCAAGCGGCCAAGTTGTTACCTACCCCGTTGTTGAAATGGAATTTCACCCGGAAGCAAACCAAGTAGAATACGTAATTTGTCCGGCTAGAATCGATGACGCCGTGGCAAAAAAAGCGCGAGAAGTAGCCTTACATGTTTCCGAGAAAATAGACCATATTGGAATTTTAGCCGTGGAGATGTTCCAAACCAAAGAGGATGAAATTTTAGTTAACGAAGTGGCGCCTAGACCACATAATAGTGGACATTACAGCATAGAAGCCAGTTATACCAATCAATTTGAACAACACATAAGAGCCATTTTAGATTTACCTTTAGGAAAGACCGAAAGTAAAGTAGCCGGTATTATGGTGAATCTAGTGGGTGCGGAAGGGCATACCGGCAACGTAGTTTATGAACATCTAGAAGAAATCATGGCTATGGAAGGCGTTACCCCACATATCTATGGCAAAAAACAAACCCGTCCATTTCGTAAAATGGGACACGTAACCATTGTCAATGCCGATATTAATGAAGCGCGAAAGATTGCGCAGAAGGTAAAAGAAACTATAAAAGTAATCAGTAAGTAATTATGAGTAAAGTAGCCGTAGTAATGGGAAGCACAAGCGACCTGCCCGTAATGCAGGATGCAATTGATATATTAAAGGGTTTCGATATAGAAGTGGATGTAGACATTGTTTCCGCCCATCGTACGCCCGAAAAATTGTTTGACTTCAGTAAAAATGCACATAAGAACGGTTATTGCGTGATTATTGCAGGAGCTGGCGGTGCGGCTCACCTACCCGGCATGGTAGCTTCTATGTCTCCCTTACCTGTAATCGGAGTTCCCATAAAAAGCAGTAATAGTATTGACGGCTGGGATTCTGTCCTTTCTATTCTTCAAATGCCGGGTGGGGTGCCTGTAGCTACCGTAGCACTAAACGGTGCTAAAAACGCAGGTATTCTTGCAGCACAGATCATTGGCTCGTCCGACAAATGTGTTTTGGATAAAATCATTCTTTACAAAGAAGGTTTGAAGCTAAAGGTTATTGAAGGGGCCAAGGCAGTTAACGGCAAAAAGTAAGCAATACCCTACTCTAGTTAGTTGTGAACTAATTACAGATTTCCACACATCCCAACTCAAAACAGTTAAATTCTAAAATTATCATCCAACAAACGTATAACTATATATGAATCCATTACTTACCCCTTTTGATACAGCACCATTTTCACATATTAAAAATGAGCATTTCAAACCGGCTTTTGAAAAAGCTATGGCCGATGCAAGGGAAGAAATAGATGCAATCACCTCCAATTCTGACGCAGCAAGTTTTGAAAACACCATTGAAGCCTTGGAGTTTTCCGGACAGCAATTGGATAGAATATCTAGCGTGTTCTTTAATCTCAACTCCGCGGAAACCAATGATGAAATCCAAAAGATAGCACAAGAAGTTTCTCCCTTACTTTCCGAATTTGGGAACGACATCACCCTAAATGAAGCATTATTCAAACGGATTAAATCAGTTTACGAACAGAAAGACAGTTTAAATCTATCCGTGGAAGAAAATAAACTGTTGGATAAGCGTTATAAAAGCTTTAGCCGTAATGGGGCTAATTTATCCGAAGACAAAAAGAAACGTTTGCGAGAAATTGATGCCGAATCCTCCAAACTAAAATTGAAATTCGGAGAAAACATTCTAGCTGAAACGAACAAGTACGAAAAGCACATTACCAACGAAAATGATTTGGACGGTTTACCGGAGGGCGCCAAAGAAGCGGCGGCGCAACTGGCAAAATCTAAAGACAAAGAGGAAGGCTGGTTATTGACTTTGGATTACCCCAGCTACATTCCTTTTATGAAGTATGCTACTAATAGAGAACTGCGCAAGGAACTTTCTATGGCATTCGGAAGTAAATCTTTCAAAGGTGATGCGCTTGACAATCAAGAAAATGTTCTAAAAATAGCAAAGTTGCGACATGAACGTGCGAATTTGTTGGGGTACAAAACACACGCCCACTTTGTGTTGGAAGAGCGTATGGCCGAGACCCCAGAGAAAGTCCATTCCTTTTTAAATGAAATCTTAGAAAAAGCAAAACCGGCAGCAGAACGCGAATTCAAACAACTGGAAGATTTTGCGAAAGAATTGGACGGTATAGATCAATTACAGAAATGGGACGGCAGCTTCTATTCCGAAAAACTAAAACAGAAATTGTTCAGTCTAGATGATGAACAATTGAAACCCTATTTTAAATTGGAAAACGTAATTGACGGTGTTTTTGAAATAGCCGAGAAGTTATTCGGATTACGATTTGAGGCAGTAACTGACATAGACAAATATCATGAGGAGGTGAAAACCTATCGTGTTTATGACTTAGAGAAAAACTTCATTGCTGTGTTTTATGCAGATTTCCACCCAAGAGCAGGAAAACGTGGCGGCGCTTGGATGACTTCCTTTAAATCACAATGGAAAAAAGATGGCGAGAATGTACGTCCACATATATCTAATGTCTGCAACTTTACACCCTCAACAGCAACAAAACCATCATTGTTAACCTTTAATGAAGTGACCACTCTATTTCATGAATTTGGTCACGGATTACACGGTATGTTGGCGAATACCACCTACCCTAGCCTATCGGGAACCTCTGTATATTGGGATTTTGTAGAATTACCGAGCCAAATCATGGAAAACTGGTGTTATGAAAAAGAGGCTTTAGAATTATTCGCTAAACATTACGAAACGGGAGAAGTTATTCCCATGAAATTAATCCAGAAAATAAAGGAATCTGCCACCTTTCAAGAGGGTATACAAACGATGCGGCAATTAAGTTTTGGATTATTGGACATGTCTTGGCACGGCGCAGACCCTTCAGGGATTACAGATGTAAAAGCACACGAAACCGAAGCATTTGAGGGCACGAACCTATATCCAGATACTCCAGAAACTTGTATGAGCACTGCTTTTGCACATATTTTTCAAGGTGGGTATTCATCGGGCTATTACAGCTACAAATGGGCAGAAGT
>CBDUKC010000066.1:0-12901 GCA_965367705.1 uncultured Maribacter sp.
GAAAAAGCCCTTTCAATTTTAGAAGAGCACAAAGGTGATTTTCCAATCGAACCAAGAAATTTAGAAGATTGCGTTGGGGCTTATCTCGCTGAAGATTTAATCGCTGACCGTGACTTTCCCCCTTTTGATAGAGTCACAATGGATGGTATTGCCGTCGCATATGACACTTTTAAAAATGGAAAACGAACTTTTGTCATTGAAGCTATTGCCCCGGCGGGAACTCCCCAACTTACCTTAAAAGATGCTCAAAATTGTATAGAAGTAATGACCGGTGCAATTATGCCTAAGGCGGTGGACACCGTAATTCGCTATGAAGACTTGGAACTTACAGAAGGTAGTGCAACCATAAATTTAGATACTGTAGAATTCAAACAAAATGTGCATTTCAAAGGAATGGATATCGCTCAAGGTACTGTGATTGTTGCCAAAGGAAAACAATTATCAAGTGCCGAAATTAATATTGCTGCTGCGGTTGGAAAAGCTTCCTTGCAGGTTAAAAAAATGCCCAAAGTAGTTATTTTTTCTACTGGTGATGAGTTGGTACCTGTTCATAAGGTTCCTGAGTTACATCAAATAAGAAGGTCAAATATTTATGGAATTCAAGCTACATTAAAAGAGTGGGGAGTTTCGGCAGACTTACATCATTTAGCTGATGACAAGGAAGAAATGTTAGCGACCATTTCAAGCATGCTAAATACGTATGACCTCTTCATTTTCACAGGAGGTGTTTCTAAAGGAAAGTTTGATTACCTACCTGATGTACTTGAAGAACTTAAAGTCGAAAAACACTTTCATAAAATTCAACAACGCCCTGGCAAGCCTTTTTGGTTTGGAAGTAATACAAAAGGAAAAAAGATTTTTGCCCTTCCGGGGAATCCTGTTTCTTCTTTTGTTTGTGTTTATATGTATTTACAGTTCTGGTTACAGCAGTCTTTGGGTATTGAGCAAGAAGTCTTGCATGTAAGGCTCAAGAACGATGTTGAGTTTAAACCCGACTTGGTGTATTTCTTAGAAGCCACTTTGGAAAGTTACCCTGACGGCAGCTTAGTTGCAAAAGCAATTAAAGGAAATGGTTCAGGCGATTTCGCAAATCTTGTTAAAACAGATGGGTTTTTGATACTTCCGCAAAATAAATCACAATTTTTTGCGAATGAGGTTTATCCTTTTGTATCTTACCGTAGAAATTGGTAATCAATTACTATGGAAACCATAAAGACAGCTTGCTGTAAAACAAAATTTGTTGCACCTAATAAAAAGGTCGAAGCAGCAAATGGCTCTATGTCTTTTATTTCTACCATTTTATTGATTCTTATTCCAAAGTGTCCTTTGTGTCTTACTGCTTATATGAGTGCCATGGTACTTTTCTTTGATATCGAATATGCAACGTTACTTCCTGTATTATTACATACAAAGCCTGTAATGGGATTTTTGATTATCACTATGATTTTGATAAACCGGAAAGATAAAAGAACAGTGATTTCAGTAACAATTGCAGGTTTAGCATTAACCTTTTTGATATTAAAAACTTATTTCGGTTTAGCACTTTTCATGCCTGATTGGATTATCTATATCGCTTTTATATTCGCAATTTGGTATAACGGTAACTTCCAGTATTTCTATCGATTTATAAAATCTAGGAAGCATGCAGCGGTTTCTACAAAGTAAACCCGAACTTTACATTTCAGATATAATTCACATCATATTTAACCAATGAAATTATGAGCGATAATGGCAAAAGAGATTTTCTAAACCATATATTTCCTGAACTCCTAAAAACATTAAGCTCAGATACCAAAGCCAATTTCGGACTTATGACACCACAGCATATGGTAGAACATTTGGTTGGGGCTTTAGGGAGTGCCGTGACTAAATATGAAGGCGAACGTGAAAATCCTCCTTCAAAGGGGCAATTGGGCATGCAGAAATTTATTCAAAGCGGTTCTGTTTTAGTCCATAGACCTAGTGCTAAAACAAAGGCAGATTTACCACCTTTAAAATTTGCTTCATTAGAAGAAGCTATTTCGAAAGTACCTGAAGCGGTTCAAAACTATTATGCCTTTAAAGATGACAATCCAGCATATAAGCCTTATGCGGCATTCATGGGCGAAGTCTCTCATGAAGATGTGGAATTATTCCATTACATGCATATTAAATACCATTTGTGGCAATTTAGCTTGTTGGAGCAATATCCTTGAGATTAAATTTGTTGGTCTTTTACAACGCTAGTTGCAGTCCGTTAATTAAGAGCACTCTAACCCCTACAACTAATACCAATATGGCTGTAACAACTTTAATACCATTTCCGGTAAGTTTACTTAAGCTTAATCGAATTCCTATTTGGCCGCCTATAAATACAGCCAACACCATCCCGAGGCCTTCAACCCATGGGAACTCAAATGAATCTTTCGTCAATAAGCCGCCTATACTCGAAATAGAATTAACGAAAATAAAAAAGCTGGCCAGCGCTGCAATTTTAATCGATTTATCCCATTTCATGTGATTTAGGACCGGCGCTAAAAAAATACCCCCTCCTATACCAACAAGACCTGATAACAATCCAATTCCGGCACCTAATACATTTGTTACCCAAGGCGGATAATTTGTATTCACTTCTTCAGACTTCTTTCCTCGTACCGTCTGATAAATTAACGCTAAGGCCGAAATTATTAATGCACCACCAAGAAGTATAAAAAAACTACGCTCCGACAGTCGAAATCGAGCCCCAATAAAAGCCATGGGAATACTGGTAATTATAAACGGTAAAAACTTTTTAAAATCAAGATGTCCATTTTTCCAATAGAGGTAACTACTGCCTGAGACAACTACCAAATTACAAACCAATGCAATACTCCTAATAGCAAAAAAACTAACAAAAACTAAAGCTAATACTGCTAAATAACTAGAACCCCCTCCAAAACCAACAGACGAGTATAGCGTTGCAATGACCAAAAAGCCCAGCATTACCAATAAAAGTTCGGAAAGGGTTAGGAGCATGAAGCCAAATACTGATTTAGACCTCCTAAAATACTAAAAAGAGAACTTTTAGGGTGCTGATTGCGCAATTGTTTTAAGGCGGTTTCACTTCGCTTTCCTGATTGGCACAACAAATATACTGGAAGCGCAAAATTGATTTTATTTTGACTCTCTTTCAATTCACTTAAAGGAATATGAATAGTATTGGCAAGATTGTACGCGTTGAACTCTTCAGCCGTACGCACATCTATAATTTGTGCTTTATTGGATACTAACTTTTGTAATTCATATGCTTCAATTGTTGGAATAATTTCGCAAGGCTCATTCCATTCGTAGAAGTCTTTTAATTTTTTCAATTGTAAGTTCTCAGGCCGTAGCTTAAACTTTATTTTTTGATAGGATTGTTGGAGTCCATCGAAAATTAATAGTTTTCCTGAGAGCGTTTCACCTATTCCTGTAATTACCTTAATTGCTTCCAAAGCTTGAAGGTTCCCAATGATTCCGGGAATTATTCCCAATACCCCATGTTCATTACAATTCGGAACTTCATCTTCCTTCGGCATATTTGGAAAAAGACAACGGTATGTTGGTCCTCCATTATAATTAAATACACTTACCTGCCCCTCATATCCATGTAAAGCACCATAAACAAATGGTATCTTTAAAAGCACACAAGCATCATTCACTAAATAACGTGTTGGGAAATTATCAGAGGTATCAACTACTACATGATAATCAGCTATAATCTCAAGTGCATTTTCAGTAGTTAAAAAGGTATTGTAAACTACAATATCTGTATCTGAATTTTGCGCTTTTAGTTTCCCTAAAGCAGCAATCACCTTCGATTCGCCTACATCACTTTGTGTATACAAAACCTGGCGATGTAAGTTAGTAACAGAAACAACATCCCTGTCCATGACACCTATTTTACCAACACCCATGGCATTCAAATAAGTTAAAACAGGAACCCCAAGACCACCAGCACCAATCACCAACACCTTAGCTTCGGCAAGTTTTTGTTGACCTTCTTGTCCAAAGCCTTGCAGAATAGTTTGTCTTGTATATCGTTTTTGGTTCATTTGTCTAATATAGTAAAAACTCAAAGCTTAGAAAGAGTTGATAAGAATCTTAAATTATATGGTTTCATTACTTGAGATGAACAGACCAAAAATCTTTGCAATTTGATATCTTAGGGCCATGGCTCATATTCTCTCGAATAAAAATCTCGAAATTAAGATTGACCTTCCTCACGAAAATTATGAATCCTCTAGGTTCGACTGGACTGGAAAAATAGTGGATATCAAATTTCAAAACATTCAATTGGCCGGTATTGAGGATTCAAATCACCAAAATGAAAATCTAATAGGAAAGGGCTTATATAATGAATTCGGCATTGACAATGCCTTAGGGTTTGAAGAGGCCGAAATTGGTGAATGGTTTCATAAAATAGGTGTGGGCCTATTAAAAAAATCACATGTAGACTATGCTTTTAACAACACCTATGACATAGAGCCTGCAAAATTCCAAATCAGTACTACTGAAAACAGTATCCTAATAAACTGTATTTCGCCTACTGTCAATGGCTACTCCTATGAACTACAAAAAAAAATTCTCTTAGAGGATAGCAATTTTTCAATTTCATATCATTTGAAAAACACAGGAATAAAAGAAATACTTACAGACGAATACGTTCATAATTTTTTAGCCATAAATAATGACTTGATAGGAAAAAATTACTGCTTACACTTTCCATTTGAGCTAAAGCCAAAGTTGTTTACGGAAACTGTCAATACAGACTTAGCCGTGTCGATTAAGAAAAACCAAGTTGCTTTTAATCTCACACCAAATAATCCATTCTTTTTTAGTAACCTTTCAGGCGGCGAAAGTGTTGAGGCCATGTGGGAATTAAGAAGCTTAAACGCCAAAATCGGAATTCGAGAAAAGAATAGCTTTCAAACCAAAAAAGTAAACCTATGGGGATGGAAGCATGTTATTAGTCCGGAATTATTCTTTGATATCAAAGTCGAACCTGGCCAATCTTTAGCATGGACAAGGAATTATGAGTTATTTCGAATTTAAATTTTACAACGCTAATTTTAGCTTAACTTCTGAAGTGCTTCTTTATACTCTCCTTCAGAATTAGCGTTTAGCAAAACACTCTCATTCTTCGGAAAGACCAATTTTGTATCATGGTTGATTAAATACTTTCTAGGGCATGTTCCATTTCCAGCATCTAAATAAGCAATTGAAGCTACAAAAGCATGTGGTTCCCATATAGCGCATAAAGGCTCTGGCAATGGGTTTTCCTTTAGCGCAAAAGCAGTTGCTTGTTTTGTGTTATCACGTTGCGCTATCAATTCTTTTAAAGCATCCAAATCCATTAATGGAAGATCACAAGCCAACACCAGCCACGCAGCTTCAGGATGTTTTTTATGAGCAGAAAGCAACCCGTTATACGGACCGCGATATTCATTCAAATCTACAATGGTTGACATCCTTGAAGGCAACTCAGTTGCCTGCTCTTCTCGAAGACTTACAAAGGTTTCTTCACAAACCTCACTTAGCAAATCATATAAATATTCGCGTTGTGGAACACCGTGATACCGTATCAATCCCTTATCAGTTCCCATTCGGGTGCTTTTTCCTCCAGATAAAACGAGTCCATATAATTTAGCGATTGAAGTCATTCTTACCTCCTGTTTTTTGTTCTAATTGTACTTCTGAGATTTTGATATCATGTGATAGTGCTTTGCACATATCGTAAATTGTCAATGCACTCACAGAAACTCCAGTTAAGGCTTCCATCTCCACCCCTGTTTGCTCATTACATTTTACTGTACAAGTGACTTGTAATGCATCATCAATCGGAGTAATATCAATCTGTATTTTAGAAAGATTGATTTGATGACAGAGCGGAATGAGTTCTGATGTCTTCTTGACAGCTTGAATTCCTGCGATAACTGCGGTTTGAATAATACTTCCCTTATGACCTAAAAAATCTTGAGATGCAAGCTTAGCAAAAACATCCGCAGGAAAAACAACTTTTCCAGAAGCTACAGCCGTTCGGACAGATGCTTGCTTATTTGAAACATCTACCATAGAAGCATTTCCGGCTTCGTCTATATGTGAAAGTTGCTTTGTCATATTTATTTTTCATTACCCTACCTGTGCTGAAATCATTTCAGTAAGAGGAAAATCTATTTCTAAATTAATTTACAAGTGATGTACTTAAAGCAAATTCTACTGCTTTTTCAGCATGAATTTGAGTGGTATTAAATGTCGGGATAGAAACATCTGAAGGCTCAATCAATAATGGTATTTCAGTACAGCCTAATACGACACCTTCAGCACCATTTATAATTGCCTCTTCTATTATTCTTATATATTGATGCCTTGAACCTGCATTTATTTCACCCTGAACTAGTTCTTCATAAATTATATTATGCACTATTTCTCTATCGACCTCCTTCGGAACCAGCACTTCTACACCGAAATCATTGGTTAGAATGTTTTTATAGAAATCTCGTTCCATAGTAAATTTAGTTCCTAAAAGCAGTACTTTTTTGAGTCCAGCTTCTTTTATTTTTTCACCCGTAGCTTCCGCTATGTGAATCAAAGGCAAGTCTACATTTTGAGCTATAGCATCGCTACATAAATGCATGGTATTCGCACAAATAAGAATCATTTCAGCTTTAGCATTCTTCAAATTTGTGGCTGCTTCTATCATTTCTCTATCCAAAGCATCCCAATCATTTTCTCCTTGTAATTTGTGAATCACAAAAAAGTCTACAGAGTCAATAACAATTTTGGCGGAATGAAATTTCCCCAAAAGCGCTTTAACTTTTTGATTTAAGACGTTATAGTAGATTTGGGTAGATTCCCAACTCATACCTCCTATCAATCCTATTTTTTTCACCTTTTACTTTTATGGATGTGCAGAAACCCAAACCGTTTTATTCTCAAACATTTCTTTTTTCCAGATAGGTACGGTTTCCTTTAGTGTATCAATCAAATAGCGACAAGCCTCAAAACAAGCATCGCGATGCGCAGAAGAAGCTCCAACTACTACAACAGGTGCTTCCACTTTTTTAAGTCCCACTGCGTGGCGAATAATTACTTTATTCAGTTTCCATTTTTTCATGGCATCTGAAGCAATTTTTTCCATTTCCATTAGGGCCATTTTCTTATAAGTTTCAAATTCTAAGGAAACTACTTCTTCCCCTTGTGTAAACTCCCTAACGGTGCCAACAAATACGCAAATACCTCCACTGTGGGCATCGGATAATTCCGTGAACACTTGCGAGGTATCAATACTATCTACTATTTCTACTATTTTTCTACTCATCAGCCACCACTTACAGGAGGAATAATAGCTATTTCATCATTCCCATTTAAAGGTACATCATCTTGTGCATATTCGCTATTCACAGCAACTGCAAAAGAAGAAAGTTTCCCAAAATCGGGAAACTTTTTAATCATATAATCCTTGAGTGCTTGGACGGACTTGGGAACATCATCGTCCATAGGAACTTGAAATTCTGACTTTCCTACAATATCCTTTGCAATTCCGAAAAGTAATACGTCCATAGCTATTATCCTAAAATAGGTTTTGCATCCATATTACTAATAAAAGGCTGCTTATAGACTCTGTTGCCAGTTGCCTTTTTTATTGCGATTGCCACCGCAGCGGCAGCTGGAGGCAAAGCGGGCTCTCCAAGTCCTGTTGGACTTAAGGTATTTTTCACAAAGTGTGTTTCCACAATTGGCGTTTCCTTCATTCGAATCAAACGGTACTTATCGTAGTTGTTGCTTGTTGCCATTCCGTTTTCGAAAACGAAGTCACTAAACATAGCATGCCCAACACCGTCAATTGCTCCCCCTTCAATTTGATTCATCGCTCCTAACGGATTCACTACAATACCGCAATCAACGGCAACGGTAATCTTTTTGACCACAGGTTGGTTGCCCTCCATAACAACATCAGCAACCTCAGCAACATGGGTATTATGACAATAGTAGGCGCTCACACCTTGGAATACCCCATCTTTGGGATTGCGGTATCCTGATTTTTCAACAGCCAATTTCAAAACATCTTGCAAACGTTCAGCCGAATATTCAATTCTATCATCGGTGGTTTCTTTTACTTTTTCCAACAAATTCATACGCATTTCAACGGGATCTTGATCTATTGCCTCGGCTAGTTCATCTAAAAAGCTCTGTTCGGCATAGGAAAGGAAATTGGTATAAGGCGCTCTCCATGCACCCGTGGTGATATTACTATTATATGTAGCCACATCTACTTGATAATTCTCAATCGCTCCAGCAGGGAAAAAATTTGGAATCAGTCCGTACATATTACCATTTACGGCCGCTTCTTTTAAGCGATATCCTGTAACCTCGCCGTCCTTAATCGATGCAGCAATACGATACTTTATTGCTGGACGATAAACGCCAGTCGTCATATCATCCTCTCGTGTAGAAAACATTTTTACAGGCTTTCTTATTTTATCCGAGATTTCAGCGGCTTCATAAACGAAATCCCCGTAAAGTCTTCTTCCAAAACCTCCACCCATTCTGGTCATTTCTAAGCGTATATCTTTTTCGTCCCGGCCTAATAAATTCGCTACGGTACTTGCAGCAGAGGCTGGTGTTTGCACCGGACCTACCAAATGAATTTTGGAATCGGTCACATTCGCATAGAAATTCATTGGCTCCATACAGTTGTGAGGAAGAAAAGGCGATTCGTAGGTTCTTTCCACTACCCTATCTGCTTGTTTAAATGCCTTTTCCACATCACCGTCTTTACGCAGTGTGGTGAATTCATTACCGTCTAATAAGTCGACCAAAATTTTATCATGAGCCTTGGTGCTTTCTAAAGGTGTGCTTACGCTCCACTCTGCCTGCAACGCTTTTTTCCCTTTTATCGCAGCCCAAGAATTTTCTGCGATAACCACTACTTTTTCAGAGGAAGCCAATTTGGCCGTCCAGTCTATTTGTTCCTTGGCCATCATGGCTTTTGCTTTTTCGCCTATCGTGATTACATCGATAACTCCTGGAACTGCTTTTGCGGCAGTTGCATCATAGGATTCTAAAACCTGCCCGAAAGCAGGGGGTCTTAAAACAGTAGCATAAACCATTCCCTCAGCCTTATAATCAAGACCAAAAAGAGGTTTTCCCGTTATAATTTTATCAATATCTACATTCCCGATATCTGTACCGATTAATGTAAAATCCTTTGGGTCTTTCAGTTTAATAGTCTCCGCTGGCATTTCTTCACCTTCCGCCAACGCAGCTATTTTGGCCGCTCTCTCTGTTGCTCTTTCATTTTCTAAGGCCGCGGCTTCATTAACTACCTCACCATAACCAAGGGTTTCGCCTTTTCCATTTGTGATTACCCCTTGCTTGGCAGAACATTCCGATGCATCTACTCCCCATTTGGCAGCAGCAGCATTAACCAACATTTGGCGTGCCGTAGCTCCAGTTTCACGGAGTGCGTCCCATCCAAAGCGAATAGATTGGCTACCACCAGCTACTTGACGCGTATAATTCTGCGTATCTAAAATACCTTGAACAACATTCACGTTTTCCCAAGGCACATCCAATTCCTCTGCAATAAGCATTGGCATAGACGTTTTCACACCTTGCCCTATTTCAGGGTTCGGCGAGAATATAGTCACCATTCCTTCATTAGAAATTTTAATGAAAGCATTGAAGTCATTGTAATTGAGCTTCGCGATGTCCACAGGCATTTTCACACTGTCTTTGCAAGCTGTAAAAAAGTTAAACCCAATGAGCATTCCACCACTGGCTAGCGAGGAAGTTCTTAAAAAAGACCTTCGGCTAAATTTCGTGTTTATTGTACTTGACATTCTTTTCGATTTTTAGATTAGGCCATTTTTTTTTGAGCAGCTTTTACCACTGCATTTTCAATTCGATTGTAGGATGCACAACGACATATATTTCCATGCATGGCACTTCGAATCTGTTCTCTTGAGGGGTCGGTGTTCTTTTCTAAGAAAGCTGAAGCTGTCATTATTTGACCAGATTGACAGTACCCACATTGCGGCACATCTACTTCTTTCCAAGCCTGTTGCACGGGATGAGAACCATCTTCCGACAAGCCTTCGATAGTGGTAATCTCCTTACCGTCTAGTTGTGAAACTTGCAGTTGACAACTGCGGGCCGCATTGCCGTCTACATGAACGGTACAGGCACCACATTGGCCAATTCCACAACCAAATTTTGTCCCGACCATATTTAAATTATCTCGCAAGGCCCAAAGCAAGGGCATATCCGGCGAGGCCTCAATCTCATTGGGCACACCATTAATTTTTAGTTTGTACGTTGGCATTGATATCTGTATTAATTTTTAATAAAAACTAGTGAAATTATAGAAACCTAAGCTCTAAGTTATCTCCTATAATTGACTTTTCCCCTAAGTTAAGAATAAATATGAAACGATACGAATCTTCCTGAATTCAATTAACAGATTCCAAGCTAAAACTCAAATATTTAACATGTTTATTAGTCATTCGCTCACAAACACTGCTTGCTCTGGCTTACTGTAAAAGTTGTTTGGTTTTGCTGCAGTACTCAAAGAAACGTCCTCAAACAGCACCGTATTCTTTGGTGAAATAAGCGATTTTCCTTCATAGGTATACCAGGTAATGGATTTTGGTAGTTTAAGGTCCTCAACTTCCATCCAATCGTTATAGCGAATCCATTTAACATTCTCAGACTTTTCTCCACTACTATAGGTTACCGTATATCCAAGCCATTGCATTTGGTATGTTTCGGAGTCATAATGTAAAAAATATTCATCCTTAGGAGAATTACCTACTCCTGCATTGTAACTGATACGAATACCAGGATAAGACTTTCCTTCAAAGGCTAAAGCAGGGGTTTCCTCATAGCTGATTCCATCATCACCCAAGACAAAAGGCATCGCATAGAAATAAAACATAAGGTTATGATAGAAAATAGCATCTCCTTTATAGGTGCCATCTTCATCTAGTAGCCAAATCTTCGCGCCATCAAATCCTGTACTAAACCCAGCAGCACTGATATGTTCTTTTCGGCTTTTTAAAGCTATGGTATGTGTTTCTGAAGTTTCCCCTTTTGGCATTGTAAAACTTAGTGTTCTAAATGAATTCCACGCAGACAAGCCCCCATGTGCATCGAATATATTTGTTACCACTTCTGGATAATTGCTCGTAACATCAATCCTCACCAAGGACACATCTTCCGGTATAGCCTCCTGTTTATTTTTATCGGTCTTACAAGCAAATAGTACGGAAACAAGGGCAAAAAAGGTGATTTTCTTCATTATAATTTCTATTTATTGGTATTAAGTCGTAGCAAGATACATTAATTGACATATTGGTTTATTTTTGTTGACCATGCAAAATGTAAAACATATCAGCAGCGCCCAAAATCCTTTAGTAAAAAGGATTCTGCTACTAAAAGACAAATCTCGAGAACGAAAAAAAACTGGCTTTTTTATCTTGGAGGGAAAACGTGAACTAAGCTTGGCTGTAAAAGCAGGGTACACCATAGAAACCCTATGCTATTGCGATGCTTTACTAGATATAAATCAGCTAGATACCGAAGTAGTCCTTGACCCATCTATGGATCGGATTAGTTTTTCACTTGATGTGTACAAGAAAGTAGCCTATAGAGACACCACGGAAGGTGTCGTTGCTATTGTTAAGTCAAAATCACACGAGTTATCAGAATTAAAAATAAAAAAAGAGAAACCCTTTATCCTAGTTGCAGAAGCACCAGAAAAACCTGGAAATATTGGCGCATTGTTACGAACCGCAGATGCTGCAAATCTTGACGCGGTTTTAATCGCAAATCCTAAAACCGACCTATACAATCCTAATATTATTAGATCAAGCGTAGGTTGTGTTTTCTCAAGGAAAATAGCAATGGGTACTACAGCAGAAATCATAGACTATTTAAAAGAAATAGATTGCAACATCTATTGTGCAGCCCTTAGTGCATCTGAAAAATATACCACTGTAGACTATACCAATACAACTGCTGTCGTAGTTGGGACAGAGGCCACTGGACTTAGCGAAGAATGGCTTAGCAAAGCAGATAAAAATATTATTATTCCAATGGAAGGAGAAATAGACTCCATGAACGTATCCGTGTCCGCCGCCATACTGATATTCGAGGGAAAGCGACAACGTAACGAATAATAGCAACAAAAAGTGACCGGTCCCGTTACACAGTGGACCAAAAAAACGATTTATGGATACAAGGCTTATATTTTATTGCATCATTGGGATACTACTAAGCGAATATATCCTAGCCACTACGCTAAATTTTTTGAACGCAAAACGATTTAGGGATAGCATTCCCGAAGAACTGTCGGATGTCTACAGCTCAGAAGAATATAGGAAGTCACAAGAATACAAATGGACGAATTACCGTTTTGGAATCCTTACCTCTACCTTCTCTATCTTATTGATTTTAAGCGTATTGATTTTTGGTGGTTTTGGATGGATAGACAATTTGGTCTTTAACCTTACAGGTAATAGCACACTCCAGTCACTAGTATTTTTCGGAATTATTATGATTGGTAGCGATTTGCTCAATACCCCTTTCAGCTATTATCAAACCTTCGTAATCGAAGAAAAGTTTGGATTTAATAAAACAACGATTAAAACTTTTATAACCGATAAGCTTAAAGGATGGGTTATGATTATCGTTTTTGGCGGTGGAATAGTAGCTATGGTGCTTTGGTTCTTTGAATGGATGGGAACCAGTTTCTGGCTCTATACCTGGGGCTTAATTACAATTTTTACTGTTTTCATGAATTTGTTCTATAGCAAACTCATTGTGCCTTTGTTCAATAAACAAGAACCTTTAGAAGAAGGAAGTCTAAAAACCAAAATAGAATCCTATGCCAAAAACGTAG
>CBDUKC010000067.1:0-12852 GCA_965367705.1 uncultured Maribacter sp.
GAAATCCCTTTTCTATTCAGGAACTTATTGGAAAAAAATCATTCGTTATTTATTTCTATCCTAAAAATAATACACCGGGATGCACAAAGGAAGCCTGTGATTTTAGGGATAGTTATGAGGACTTTGTAGCGTTGGGTGCGGAGGTGGTTGGTATTAGTGCAGATTCTGCTAAAAGTCATGCACGATTTGGCCAAAAGTACGATTTGCCTTTTATTTTGTTGTCCGATAAGGACAATGCGGTGCGCAAGCAGTTTAAAATAAAAAATAGTCTATTAGTACTGCCAGGGAGAGAAACTTATGTTGTAGATAAAACAGGTGTAGTCATCATGGTGTTTAATAGCATAAATGCTTCCGAACATATGAGACGGGCATTAAAAGCCTTATCTTAAACTAAAAGTACGTATTGCATAAAAGACGATTATGAACATACATCCATTAAAATTTCATCCCATTTTAAAAGAAAGACTTTGGGGAGGCACCAAATTGGAAGAAGTCTTGCACAAACCTATAACTAGTGATATAACTGGTGAAAGTTGGGAGCTGTCTACAGTTTCCGGTGATGTTTCTGTTGTCTCTAATGGAGATTTGGTTGATACATCATTAACGACATTAATTGATAAATTTCCAGAAGCACTATTGGGTAAAAGTGTTGTAACCCGTTTTGGAAAGGAGTTTCCTATATTAATTAAATTTATTGACGCCAAACAGGACTTATCAATTCAACTACATCCAAACGATGAATTGGCACAAAAACGCCATAATTCTTTTGGAAAAACCGAAATGTGGTACGTTATGGATGCTGATGAAGGATCAGAACTTATTGTGGGTTTTAACAAGAATGTCACTAAAGAAGAGTATTCCAAGAGCTTGGAGGAAGATACGTTATTGGAACTATTAAATTATGAACCCGTAAAGGAAGGAGATACTTTTTTTATAAATACAGGAAAAATACACGCTATAGGCGCTGGTGTTATGCTCGCAGAAATCCAGCAAACCTCCGATGTAACGTATCGAGTATTTGATTTTAATAGGAAAGATAAAGCCGGTAATCTTAGGGAGCTACATACTCAGATGGCTTTAGATGCCATGGACTATGATAAGAAAGATGATTTTAAGGTAGCTTACGATACTACTTCTGATTATGCAAATACTATGGTGGATTCACCTTATTTCAAAACTAATTTCTTGAGCCTTACCAAGGATTTTGAGCAAGATACCGCTACTAGGGATTCGTTCACGATTTATATGTGTGTTGCAGGTTCTGCAAAGGTTGAAACCAATGAAGGGGTCGTAAATATTCAGAAAGGCGAAACGGTTTTAGTTCCAGCAATGGCAAACTATATTCGTGTTAAAACAGACAATGCAAGATTATTAGAAGTCACTATTTAATACTAATCTTATTTTTGAGTTGTTAAAGTTGTATTTTTGTAAAAAAATATAGTAAAATGGCAAGTGTTCGAGATTTAAAAAAAGATATCAATTATGTATTAGGTGATATCATTGAGGCGGTTTATATAGTTGAAGCAGCCAATGGAAAGAAAGATTCCAAAGAAGGCGCTAAAGTTATTGATGGCGCAATTGCGACTTTTGATGATTTGATAGCAAAAGTGAACCAAAAAAATGTTGAAAATAGAAAGTCACACTTAAATGCGGTGCGCTCCGAGTTGGAAACTAAAGCAAAAAGTTTAGTGGATGATTTGAATAAATTGAACTAAATCCCAAAAGTTTTAGAAAAAAAGCATCCGAGAATCGGATGCTTTTTTTATTTATTGTTTTTGGCTATAAATTCAGCGAGTTCTTTTCCATATTTGGAATTTGATACTGCTGGGGAGAGAACAGCGGCAATAGAATCCAAGTATTTTATATTCGCTTCTGGAATTTCTTTTATGGCGATATATGGCGCTATATAGGAGTCTTTATTATTTATGGCAAAATTAATGGCATAGATATAATTACGTTGAATGTTTTTACTATAAACTTGTTCAATAGAATCTAGTTCTCGCTCGCTAAATTGGCCGTTTTGGTTAGCGGACATTTGAACTAATTCAAGGCCTCTGAGATTGTTTCTAGACATTACCTTTTGATATTCTTCTAGTTTTTCGTGACTTTCAGACCCGCTTATTTGGGCTTTGGTATCAAACGTGTTCCAATTGGTGTTTATAGTGATAAGCCCTGGTTCTGCAAAAAATGAAAGTCTATCGTTTACGTCGTTATTATCCTTTTTATTAAGATACAAATAGAAAATTTCAGGACTTTCCAATTCTGTTTTAAAGATGAAATTTTCGTTACCCTCAATTTCTATAGAGTCCACCGTAACAAGGGTAGTATCTTTTACATGTTGTAGGTATAGTGTGCCTTTTTTAAGTCCCTTTATAGTGCCGCTTACGGTCATCGTATTTTCGGTTTCACCGGCGCAGGAAACGACCAAACATAATACACATAAGAAATATAGGAATTGTTTCATGTTATTTTATTAGGCCGCAAATATCAATAAAATAATTGTAAAATTACTAGCTCTAAATCGTTTAGTTTTTAATTATAAATGAGAGGCTACTTCCATTAAATAGGCACAAAATAAAGCCCCACCAGTACCAACTACGTATCCAAGAACGGCCAATAGTACTCCGACCGAGGTAAGTGAAGGATGAAACTCGGCTGCAACCACGGGTGCGGAGGCGGCACCACCCACGTTGGCTTGGCTGCCAACCGCTAAGAAAAAGTATGGTGCTCGTATTAGTTTTGCGACTAAAATCATAAGACCGGCATGTATACCAATCCATATAAAACCAACAGCAATAAGTCCAGGGTTTTCCAAAACTTTACCTAAGTCCATCTTCATTCCTATCGTTGCCACAAGAATATAAATGAACACGCTGCCTATTTTACTAGCACCGGCACCTTCGTAGTTTTTTGCTTTGGTAAAAGATAGTAGTATGCCAAATGTAGTAGCTATGACAACCATCCAAAAGAAACTAGATCCCAAAAAGGATAGAAAACTTTTTTTGTCGCTTACCACATCAAAATTCTGCGTTAAGTAATCGCTCATATTATTTCCAAAAAAGTGTGCCAGACCTACGGCTCCAAAAGCCAGACAAAACATGAGCATATAGTCGTTTAGGGTTGGTACTCTTGTAATTCTATTAGTGAATTCGGTTACTTTTAGTTTAAGAGTCTCTATACTAGAAGTATCGGCTTTCAGCCACTTATCTATTCGCTCTGTTTTTCCAACACCCAAGAGAACAACGGCCATCCAAACATTGGCTACCACGATGTCTATTAGTACCATTCCTCCATATTTCTCAGGATTATATTGAAATATTTCTAGCATAGCGGCTTGGTTGGCACCTCCGCCTATCCAGCTACCGGCAATAGTGGAAAGACCCCGCCATGTAGCATCAAAATCATTTCCGCCAACCGTTTCTGGAGAGAAAATAGAAACAAGTAGAATGGCAATCGGCCCACCTATAATAATTCCCGTAGTACCGGTAAGGAACATTATCAAAGCCTTTGAGCCTAAGTTGGCAATTGCTTTTAAATCTATACTCAGGGTCATTAGCACAAGCGCTGCCGGCAATAAATACCGACTTGCCATAAAATAAAGATTAGAGGTCTTATCTGAAATGAGACCACTGCTTGCCAAAATGGCTGGCAGTAAATAGCACATAAGAACTGCTGGGATTATAGAATAGAATCTTTTCCAAAACCCTGTTTTTATACTCGATGTATAAAAAATGAACCCTAACGTTATTGCTAAAAGACCAAATACAACGGTGTCATTGGTAATCAGAGGTTCTAAAGTGGTATTGTTCATGGCTAGAAGGAAGTTTTTCAAATATAATCAAATAACCAGATGTTGTTGTATAAAGTCTGCCACCCCATCATCTGTATTCGCTAGCGTAATCTGGTCTGCAATTGCTTTCACTTCGGTGCGTGCATTCGCAACAGCAACACTGCAACCTGCTGCCTGCATCATTTCAATATCATTATAGTTGTCTCCAAACGCTATAATGTCATTTAGGTTTTGCCCTGGTAAAAGGATATGTTCTATTGCCGTACGCTTGGAAACGGATTTGGGCCCTATTTCTATTAGCGTGCTGTTAGAGCGGTATATGTTTAGATCACGCTCGAACCTGTTTTTTAATTGAGGCATAAGTTCATCCGCGCTATCTTTCTTGCACATTAACATGACTTTATGGGCGCCACGCTGTTTTAAATGGGTCAACGTATATGATGTTGGTTCAAAGATAGGCTCGGTTTTGGTGTGGTGTATCTCTTTTTGAACTCGGTCAGATGTTTTGGGAACAAACCAATTGTCATCTATGTATACCCCTAAATCTACATCTAAGGATTTACATATTTCATAAACTTTCCACAAGACTTCTGCAGGTATGGTTACGGATAAAACTTCTTTTTTAGCATTAATAATTAATGCGCCATTATAACAGATTATAGGTTCGTTTTCAATTCCTAATCTTTCCTGCAGATAATACATGCTACTAGGCATTCTTGCTGAGACGAGTACAATTCGCATGGCATGGCGTATTCGTTTTATCTGTTGGATGGTGAATTGCGAAACATCGTTTTTAGTAGAGAGTAGTGTCCCATCCAGGTCGGAACAAAGTACTTTGTAATTCATTTTAGATGTTTAGCCAATATGAGAGCTTTAGGTTAATGGAGCGAAATCTTGGAGCAAATACGTCTACAGAATAATTGTCATTGTAAACGATGAAAAGGTCGGATAATGGAGCAAAGCGCCACTGTAATCTAGAATTGATACCCAAATTATCCCTTTGGTTGCTGTATTGTACCAATGTGGACCAGAAAATGGACTTACTGAAGGTGATATCTATTTTAGGGCTTACCAACCAAATAGCAGCACTTGGATATGGCTTTGGTAAATCTAGTTGGTCATAATTAAACCTTAAAGTTAGTAGTGCCTTAGGTTGAAAACGCATTACCAAACCGCCTTCTAGAGAGAATCGATTTCCATTGAAAAACCTTCCCACCGTGGACTGGATATTATAAGAAAAAAGTTTTCGTTGGTCGGATTGATATCTAATTTCAGCGTTGTTGTAGTGATAGCCGAGTTCTCCTGGTATGGGGACAGCACCTTCCGTACCCGTAGGGTCAAAATCGTCGAACAAGTAAGTGTAGCTATTGGTTAACTCCATTCTGGCTTGAGATTGATTGTTGAACTGTACCTCATATCGGCCTCGAAGATCATAATCCGTATTTTGGAAATCCCTACTTGGACTCCATCTGAAATTAGGAAAAAATTGAATTGAGTGGTTTTGAACAATTCCTTGTTTTGGCCAAAATACACGTTCAACACTTAGAATTTGCTTAAAGATATCGGTTCTGCGGACAAAACCTAAATCGGAACGAAAATCTTCGTCTACAAATACACTTTTGGCAAATACGTTAAACTTTCTAGTGTTGTAACGTATAGAGGCCCCAGAAGCTAAATTGCCCGTATTATCCCCTGGTTGGAATGATTTATGAGTGAAAAATTTTCCGTTCCATGTATTGTCTATAGAGGCGAGGTTATAGTCAATACCTAAAACTCGATTGTACGCATCGCTAGGTTCTGAAAAATTGTAGTCCTTAAAAGACTGTTTATTAATAAAGAATGCTCCAATGTTAGAACGAGAAAATACACGCTGCTGTACTGCCAGCATGGTATTGTTATTGGAAGGTATTTCATTTTCCAGGTCCTCTGCTGTCTGAATGTTTAGAACACCTATCCTGAGATCGTTTGTTACTTTTCCGCTAAGGCGAACCCCTCCAATAAGGTTATTCTCTATAGTGTTTCCTACTGTGTCTTGGGCGATTCCTATACGTCTAGAGAAAAATGGGCTCACATCAAAACCATCTCCGAAACTTGCAAAGAGGTCATTATTATCTATGAAAAATTGACGACGCTCTGGCAAGGCAACTTCAAAACGGGTCAGGTTGGTTATAAAATTATCGACCTCTACGGTAGAGAAATCCGGATTAAGTGTTAAGTCAAGATTTAAGCTGTTACCGATCGATATCTTAGCATCTGCACCTACCTTAAAATTATCGAGATTTTCGCCATTGTCGAAATCTCTTGCCGTTATACCATTTACATAGGGTATAAATGCCAAAGGCGTTCTTGATTTACCCAAGGGTTTTTCAAAGACCATATCCCCCATAAAAGCAAGATTGTATATCTGCTGATTTTGTGGAATTCTTGTCCAAGTACTTCGTTCGTTCGATTGGGTTTCAATACGATAACTATTAAACCGCCATTTGGTGGCACCTTCCTCAAATTTTAAGGAGGTGAGCGGGATGATCATTTCGGCAGTAAAATAATCATCATATATTTTAGCATCTCCTTTCCACTTTACGTCCCACGAGAGATTAAAGTCATCTTGCCCGGTGCCACCATTTGCAATGAGTGCTTCACGGCGAACACCATAAGGATTTATACCAAATAAAAAAGCATTGGTGCCGTCATTAAAGGTGTCAAAAACTAGAGAGAAACTATCGCTTCCGCTACCTCTAAAATCACGCTGCAGCGATTGGGTGGCATAATTTTTTCCGCTGGAATAGGCTTTGATACCTACATATAAATTCTTGTCGTCATAAAGAATTCTTATTTGAGATTGCTTTCTTGCTTGTATGGAATCCAAAGGAAAATACTCCCAGAATTCATCGGCATCATTACCAGCCATTTCCCAAATGGGTTCATCTAAAACGCCATCGGCAATAATGGGGTCAGCGATAAAAGCTACAGTAAATGATTTTTTACGTTCTTGCCCGAAAACGGTCAAAGAGGTAAAAAGAAGTGTGGCAAACAATAAAGCTCTGGTCATATGTTAATTATTGAGTTCTATATTTTTAATACTAAGGTAAATCCCCGATTCATTTTTTGCTGCTCATTTCTTAATGGTCAACCTGGACTAAATATTTAACCAGTAGGTAAATTTTAGGTTTACAGAACGACTTCGGGGCATGAAGGTATTCACAAAATAATTGTCGTTATACACAATGAACAAGTCAGATAAAGGAGCAAAACGCCATTGTAATCTTGAATTAAAACCTAAATTATCACGTTGATTGCTGTATTGTACTAAAGTAGACCAGAAGATAGATTTACTAAATGTAACATTAATTCTGGGGCTTATCAGCCATAAATCAGCACTTGGATAAGGTTCAGGTAATGTTATTTTGTCATAGTTGATATTGAGTGATAAGGATACCTTAGGTTGTAACCTTAGACTCATATCCCCTTCTAAAGAAAATCGCTTGCCGTTATAAAAGTCACCATATTGAGGTTCTATGGAATAGGAAAAAACTTTTCTACGGTCGGATCGAAATTGCAACTCAAAGGCGGTATAATAATAATCCGCGTCACCGGGCAACTCTAATGCGCCATCGGTTCTTGTTGGATCAAAGGAATCCGTTAAAAAGGTATACCTGTTGAACATACGTACGGAGACTTCTTGTTGTTCTTTGAATTGGGCACTCCATGAACTAAAGATAGTATAGTCTGTATTTTGGTAATCTAGGGTAGGTCTCCAAATAAAATTTGGACTAAATCTAAAACCATGAGTGTTGAGCTTTCCTTTTTTAGGCCAAAAATTGTATTCCATAAAAGGTCTTGCTGCAATGATATCAGTTCGTCTTATAAAACCCAAATCGGACCTAAAGTCATTACCAATATAATTACCTCTAACTCCAAAATTGATATTTCTAGAATTGTATCGAAGATCCATACCTGTTGAACTGTCATCGTCTCCAATTTCGTGGGCGAAAGACTTATGGAAGTAAAACTTACCTGTCCAAGTATTATCCGCTGAAGCCAAATTGTAATCTAGACCGACAACTCTGTTGTATCGCTCTGTTTCTTCTACAAAGTCGTAATCTTTAAAAGTTTCCCTATTTACGAATATGAAACTAAGATTTGATCTTGAAAACATCTTCTTTTGAATCGCAAGAACAGAATTGTTATTACTGGCAATTTCGTTTGATATGTCGTCTTCAGTTTGAATATTTAAAAGTCCTAAGCGCCAATTTTCATTGATTTTACCACTTAATCGTATACCACCAATAATACCATTTTCAACGCTTTCACCATCAATATCTTCTGCGATTCCAATACGTCTTGAGAAGAAAGGATTGGCATCACGTTGACTTCCAAAACTTGCAAAAAGGTCATTATTGTCAACAAAGAATTGTCGCCTTTCTGGAAGGGCAACTTCAAATCGGGTAAGGTTTGTAATAAAATTATCCACCTCAACAGTAGAAAAATCAGGGTTTAAGGTGAGATCGAGATTTAAGCTATTGCCTATGGCTACTTTTGCATCACCACCGACACTTAGGGTATTTAGCTGTTCATTGGTTTCAAAATCTTTGGCGCTTACTGTATTTAAGTAAGGTATTATGGCAATAGGAGTTCTGGATTTACCTAAGGGTTTTTCAAAAACCATGTCTCCCATAAAGGCCAAACCAAAAATTGATTGGTTTTGAGGAATTTCCATCCAAGTACTTGTTTCGTTGGCTTGAGTATCAAAACGATAGGAATTCATCCGCCACTTGGTTTCACCTTCTTTAAATTTGAAAGAAGTTAGTGGTATTGCCCATTCTATTACATAGTAACCATCGTACATTTTTGATTCCCCTTTCCATTTTACATCCCAAGAAGTGGTAAACCCACCTGTGTTGGCACCTCCACCAGAAATCAACGCTTCCCTGAGCACTCCGTAGGGGTTTGCTCCAAATAAAAAGGCATTAGTTCCATCATTAAACGTATCGAACATTATGCTTATGTTGTCATTACCACCAGCTCTAAAATCGCGCTCTAATGATGGTACTACATAATCATCACCAGATGTATTAATTTTACCTCCAATATAAAGTGTGGTATTACTGTACAACATTTTAATCTCAGTCTGCTGTATGGCTAGTACTGAATCTGACGGAAAATACTGCTGAAAATTATTTGCGCTTTCTGCTGTTTCCCATATGGCCTCATCTAACAGGCCATCAATAATGATTTCATCTTCAATAAATTTGACGGTAAAAGATTTGGAACTGTTTTGTGCATTACCAATAAAAAAAGCAAACAGTAGAACTGAAAGTGAATAAAACTTTGGCATTAGGTGGTTTTAATAAAAATGTAAATTTAATATGTAGTTACGTTAATAAAATCCCAAAGGAGTATAGATAAAATCTATAAGCTATAGTAAATCATCTAGTGATAGTTTGGTTAGATATTTAACCAGTAAGACAGTTTTAGGTTAATAGACCGAAATCTAGGAGCAAATAGGTCAACTGAATAATTATCGTTGTATACTATGAATAGGTCGGATAAGGGAGCAAATCGCCATTGTAAACGAGAGTTAATCCCTAAGTTATCCCTTTGGTTGCTATATTGGACCAAAGTAGACCAAAAAATCGATTTGCTAAAGGTAATTCCAACTCGTGGGCTTATGAGCCAAATATCCGCACTTGAGTAGGGCTGTGGCAACGCAATTCTATCATACTGTGTGTTAAATCCTATACGTACTTTTGGCTGTAATCTAATGTCAAAACCAGTCTCCAGTGAATACCGATTACCATTAAAAAACCCACCAAAGCCGGGTTCTATACGGTACGAAAATACCTTCCGCCTATCAGATTCAAAAGACATCTCAAAGTTACTAAAGTTATATCCTAGATTTCCTGGTAACGGTATTGCGCCTTCGTTACCTGTTGGTTCAAAGTCCTCTGTTAGAAAAACATACCTCCTAGAAAATTGTGCACTCAGCTGCTCAAGGCTCTTGAATTCGGCAGTAGTTTCTAGTGAAATAGCATGGTCCCCTAGTTGGTAATCTAAGCCTGGGCGCCAAACAAACTCATTGAACAATTGTGCCTCGTAATTGTTTATTTTACCTTTTTTTGGCCACAGGCGCGCTTCAAAAACATTTACAAGTTTAAGAATATCGGTTCGCGGTACAAAACCAAGGTCTGAATTAAATTCTTCGTCAATTTTGACTGCATCTATAACTGCAGAAAAGTTTCGGGTGTTCTTGCCCAGGTTAAAACCTAAGGAGTAGTTACCTTCGTTGTCTTGCGGTTGAAAGGACTTGTGGGCGTAGAATTTTCCTGTCCAGCTATTATCCTCTGAGGCCAAATTATAATCAATGCCTATAACGCGATTAAACTCCTCATTTGCTGGTAAAAAATCTGAGGCTCCAATAGCCTGTCTGTTAATAAAGAAAACACCAAGGTTGGAACGAGAGAACATTTTTTGCTGTAGCGAGACCATCATGTTATTGTTTGAAGGTATTCCATTTTCACCATCCTCTTCTGTTTGTAGATTTAAGAAGCCTAAACGGAGATTGTTGTTTATTTTTCCACTTAGTCTTGCTCCTCCTATAATTCGGTTTTCTATGGTGTTGCCCGCAGTATCTCTAGCAATCCCTATACGTCTTGAAAAAAAAGGATTCGCATCTCGGCCACCTCCAAAACCTCCAAAAAGGTCGTTGTTATCAATAAAAAATTGTCTGCGTTCAGGAAGTGCAATTTCAAACCGGGTAAGGTTAGTAATAAAATTATCCACTTCTACAGTAGAAAAATCTGGATTTAAGGTGAGGTCTAAGTTGAGGCTGTTTCCAATGGAAATTTTAGCATCTGCACCAAATTTGAAATTAGTACTACTGTCTCCAGTATCGAAATCATTTGCCGAAATCCCGTTTACATAAGGAATTAATGCCAATGGCGTTCTTGATTTTCCCAAGCCTTTTTCAAATACCATATCGCCCATAAAGGCAAGGTTAAAGATAAGTTGGTTTTGAGGTATAGGAAACCACGTACTCTGTTCGTTGGACTGCATGTCAAAACGGTAGCTGTTAAACCGCCATTTGGTTTCACCTTCCCTAAACTTGAATGAGGTAAGGGGTATCACGAGCTCTGATGTGTAATAATCATCATAAATAACGGACTCCCCTTTCCACTTAATATCCCAAGAGGTAGTAAAGCCCTCTGTTCCAGCACCTCCATTCGTAATCAAAGCCTCCCGTCTTACACCATAGGGGTTAGTTCCAAAAAGAAAAGCATTTGTACCATCATTGAACGTATCAAAAAGTAAGCTGATATTGTCGTTGCCACCCGCTCTAAAATCTCGTTCTAGGGAAGGTATGACATAGTCTTTTCCTATTGCATTGATGCGGATTCCTATATATAGATTTTTATCATCATAAAGCATTTTAATTTCACTCTGCTCCTTTGCAGGAATCGAATCGGACGGAAAGTATTGTTGAAAGGTATGGGCACTTTCGGCCATTTCCCAAATTGGGTCGTCCAGTGCACCGTCTAAGACAATGGTTTCCGAAATATATTTAACAGTAAAGGATTTTTCTGAATTTTGAGCAAATAACGGAAAGCAAAAAAAGAACAGTGCGAGGGCACCTAGAACTCGGGTCATTTTGGGATAAATTAGCGGTGCGGCAAATTTAAGGGTTTACATCGTTAAATAAATACTAAAACTACGGAGTGTTTTTAGATTTTGGCTCTCGCTTTGCTTCTTTTAAACTTTTCATCAATATCCACTCTATTTGCCCGTTGGTACTCCTAAACTCATCCGCGGCCCATTTTTCAATAGCCTTGAGTATATCTTCGTTTACCCGTAATGCGAATGCCTTTTTTTTACTCATGTGTTTTAATAAATACTGTCATGATTTGCTTATGCTGTTTCTGGCGAAATAACAGCTGCAGTCAAATTGTTTCAAGTTTATCTGTTTTTATCCTTTTCAAAAACAATCTATATACAGGATACGTAAATAAAGCCTGCACGTCAACCTTATTTTGCATATTCATTCAGCGTGTTTTCTAGTCGTTTGTAGTTGCTGTCAACGCTCATTTGCCATTTAATTATGATATTTTATCTCATCATTTTTGAAAATATTTGTTGATTACCGTTTTGGCCTCTTCCATTTTTTGGGTCCCTACAAGTAAGGAGTCCCCATTCTTGAGTTTTATTTGAATCCCTTTGTTTCCCTTAACGTTCAGCGCTTTTCCACCCATTCCCCATCTATAGCCCCACCCTCCATATTCCATAAGGGGTTTGTACGTTCTTATCTCAATTTTTTCTATCTGTTTCCATGGTAGCAGTTTTGGATTTAAATGGATGGGGAAAAACTGGTAGCTTACTCCTCTATCATCAATGCTTACTGTTAATTTAAAGAACATAAAAAGAGTGATTACAACAACAAGGGTAACACAACCAATCCAAAAACCGGTATTAAAAGCAGTGGTGTTTTTAAAGTCGGATTGTACCCAAACCACTATGGGTTTTGCTGTGACCGATAGCGTAGAAACAGCCAAAATTAGCCATAGCCACCATTGGTCAAATCGTTGTGTCTCATTAAAAACACGCATCGTTTAGTGGTTTAAAGTTCCTGTATTTACGATTGGAGAAACATCTTTATCCGAACACAGAACCACCATTAGATTACTGACCATAGCAGCTTTACGCTCTTCATCCAAAGTTACCAGTTCTTTTTTACTAAGCTCGCTAAGTGCCATTTCTACCATACTTACGGCACCTTCTACAATTTTATGCCTAGCTGCTACTATCGCAGTCGCCTGTTGTCTTTTTAGCATAGCATTAGCAATCTCCTGTGCATAGGCCAAATATCCTATTCTTGCTTCTAAAACCTCTATTCCGGCCATAGATAGTCGTTCTTGGACTTCCTTTTCTAAGGCATCACTAACTTCATTTATACTGGATCTAAGCGTAATATCTTCATCCAGGCCCTCATCTGCAAAATTATCATAAGGATACATGCTGGCCAATTTACGTACGGCGGCATCTGTTTGTACACGAACAAAGTTTTGATAATC
>CBDUKC010000068.1:0-12844 GCA_965367705.1 uncultured Maribacter sp.
GTTAGAATAAAGATGCTTAGAACACCAATAAATAGGTTGATTCGTTTCAATACAATTTGTTTAATGACAACTTGCGCCTTAATTAGAAAAGCAAAGTAACAAAAGTCATTTTTCATGGCTTAGAGATATCTTAGTTTTATTAAAAATAAATAAGATGAGAAGTGATTTCAATACGTGGATCTATTTTGTTGGCGGAGTGGTTTTGTTGCATTTTGTGGTCGGATTTATATGGCTAGCTTTTAAAATGACAAAAAAGAATAATGGGAATCCTAAGAAATAAGTTATTTTCACCGCGAATTTAGGTTCACATAAGACCGTCTTATGTGATTAAAAGGGAATTCGGTGATTTGAAATACCACGTTTGCTAGTAGAGGTACAACTGTAATAAAAGATGTCCTTTTGTATCCAACACGTTTTTCGAAAATTCCGAAGCTGTTCCCGCAACTGTAAGTTTATGCCAAATTAGATTTGGCACCTCTAATCAAAGAGGGTTAAGTGCTCTACACCGCCACTGTCTCAAAAGGTTTTGGGATGGGAAGGCAGCACTTAGTTGAACGAGCCAGGAGACCTGCCAAATTCAAACGAACAAGTTAAACTTTCGGGATAAAAGTTTACGTAGGTTTTCCTATGGGATTTTCCGAGTAATTTCATTTTAATGAAAAAAGTAATGTACGGTATCTTTGTCCTATGTGGACTAAGTATGCACCTAAACGCACAAGAATCAGTTCCACAAGTTAAAAATGACTCCCTTACCGTTCAACAGTTGGATGAAGTGGTTGTCAGTGATTCCCGTTTTGAATTAAAACGGGAGAATTCAGGTAAAACGGTTATTAAAATCAGCGCTGCGGAGCTCGCCGTAAATCAAGGTCGCTCAGTAGCGGAACTGATCAATACCAAAAGTGGAATTGAAGTAAACGGAACCCGAAGTTTTGCCGGACAGAATGTAAGCGTATTTGCCCGTGGCGGTAACAATCGGCAAGTATTGGTTCTTATTGATGGGATACAGGTTTCAGACCCATCCAATGTTAATGCCGAATACGATTTACGCTTACTGAATACGGAACAAATTGAAAGTATTGAAATTTTAAAGGGTGCTGCTAGTACGCTTTACGGCAGTGCTGCGGCAACGGCGGTCATCAATATTACCACGAAAACAGCGAAGGTAAATGGCATTTCTTTGGATATAGCATCTAGCTTAGGTACTAATCAATCCCAAAATGATCAATCGTATGATATATCGGATTTTTCAAATACGTTTACCATACAGGCAAAACAAGACAAGCTTTCTCTCTTGGCTTCCGGCGGACATCAATTTACGGATGGGCTTTCCGCGGCCATAGGTACGGAGAAGGATGCATTTTCTAGAATTGATGGTAATATGAAGCTGGGCTATCAATTTTCAAACCGGTTTAGCGTAACGGCATCGGCCTTTTACAACAAATTGAATTCGGATTTTGATAATGGATTCCCTATTGAAGATGCAGACTTTAAATTTAATAGTGAGCAGTCTAGATTTGGACTTTCTTCTGTGTATGCCTATGACAAGGGGAGTGTCACCGTAAACGCCGCTTTTAATCAGATAACGCGCGAAATCGTGTCTAATTTTCCAACTTCTTTTGATTCGGAATCGATTGTCCTAGATGTATTCAACAAGTATACGTTTAATGATAGTTTTTATACGATTGTTGGGGTTAATGTCATTGATAATACAACACAATTCTCTGAAGAGCAGCAAGCGAATAGTATAGACCCATATGCCAATACGGTGTATGTAAGTGATTTTGGCTTAAATGTAAATGCGGGTGCTAGATTGAACAATCATAGCGAGTATGGTAGCAATCTTATTTATAATTTGAACCCCTCATATGTACTTAAAACGAAAGCGGGATATCTAAAATTTTTAGGTTCTTACGCGACTTCTTTTATTGCACCTAACCTATCTCAATTATTTGGCCCGTTTGGTGCTAACCCCAATTTACTGCCCGAGGAGAATACAACGTTGGAAGGAGGCTTGGAATATAGGCCTTCGGATCGATATCGTATTAGCGTGCTTTATTTTGATAGACAAGAGGAAGGCCGTATTGATTTTGTAACCATTAATCCGGATACGTTTGAAAGTCAATATCAGAATCTAACCGACGTATTAAATTTTAATGGAGTAGAGGTGGAGCTGCAAGCAAGGACAATAGAAGGTATGAATCTAACAACAAATTATACGTTTACCGACGCTGATTCTGGTCTAGCACTGAGAATTCCTAAGCATAAATTGAACTTGAATCTTGGGTATGATTTTAGTGCCAAAACATATGCAAGTATTGTTTACCAATATGTGTCTGAACGTGGTGATATTGATTTTGCAACCTTTAATACGGTGGATCTGGAAGCATTTAACTTGGTCAACCTTTACGTAAAACACGAGCTTAGTACGAACCTGAGTTTCTTTGCGTCTATGGATAACCTTTTCAACGCGGACTATGTAGAGGTGACAGATTTTACAACAAGAGGAAGAAATATTAGAGTAGGTATGAATTTGAAACTATAATAGCTAAATAGTAAGCGGTTGATTTCATTGTAAAATAAATGATATCGAAATCAACCGCTTTAAGTTCCAATTAATAGTGCGTATCATCAATCATTCGGTCGCTTAATGGACTAAAGAGTTTTGAACTACTTATAATATTTGCTGGTCGTTTGACCGTAAAATCACGTTTACCCGTACTACCTATTATTTCTTGTATGGCCCTGGCTAATAAAGGTTCGTTTTGGTCTCCCAAAATACCTAGGTTCTGCAAATCTTCCTTTAACTGGACATCAGGTATGAGACCATCGGTAAAGTCTGAAAAGCCTTCAGCGTTTTCATTACGCCCTAGTAATGGTTGTATTGCCCATTGCACTTTAGGGTTTATTTTATTTACGCGAGAAGGGGTGTACAAATAAGAATTATCTCGGTCATCTACCATGGTAGTAGAAAACTCATTTTTACCCCGTGTTACGTCCCCAATCTGTATGACGTCCATGTAGGGTTCTAGGCTATTGATTAGTAACTCACTGGCAGATGCAGAACTGGCAGACGTTAAGACATATAATTTATTTAATCCTAGGGATTCAATAGTTCTATTTTCTATTTTATTTGTGAAGTAAACCTCCAATTGGTCTTTACTGAACTGTGGTTGTAATTTGTCGTTGTATCGTTTTGTTAAAAACAAGTTTTCCGTATTCGTGTCATAAATGATACTGGCTAACAATCTAGTAGTGTTTACGGAGCCTCCGGGATTATATCTTAAATCAATTATAAAATTGGTGATACCAGCCGCATTTAAGCTTGCTAGCTCTGTATAAAGCTCATTATCGTATTCATTTGTAAATTGGTTGTACATTAAGTATCCTATGTTCTCACCGTTAATGAGAAAGGATTTTGAAATGAAAATTGGATTTTCGGATAAAGCTTCCTGCTTTGTGAGTGATACTTCCTTTCCATTAGGGGTTAATTCATCATCAACAAATTCTGCCATGTTAAGCGTGTAATCATTGTTTTCTCCAAAAAGTAATTGGATATAATTATCTAGATTTAAGGTTTGCCCGTCAACTCCAGTAAATAATTCTCCTCTTTGAATATCTTTTGTTTCCGCGTTAGAACCTGGAACTATATAACGTACATATCCAAACAGGTTTTGACCGGTTTGAAAACGAACCAGACCAAATTCCAGACCATTACTTCTTGAAACTCCCGCCAGGGACTGTGTAAGAACCTTATAATCCTCGTTGAAGAAGCTAAAACGGTCCTCCGTAAACAACAACTTATTATCAAAAAAATCTCCAGGATTATCCTCAGAAGCTAAAAAATTGGTATACTCCTCTACGCCATCTGGTGTGTTTACAAAACGATCATCAGCTAAATCTGGAACATCATCTTGCCAGAAATACCAATAATTCATGGCTTTCCACATAAAATCTTCAACCGCTACATCAGCATCAGGGTTTGGGTTTACCGTTCCTGGTATGGAAAACGGTTCATCTTTGGAACAGGAAAAAATAAAAATAAAAATAATTAGATATAGAACCTTTTTCATTGGTAGCATTATTTGATATACTGAGTTCTTATTTTTAATAAGAGGCTTGACAAAAATCAATTAAAATTTTTCTGATTTATTTCATCTATATCCATTTTTAATAAACCATCCATAAGGGAAACATTATTATTCCCTTTAAACTGGTAGGATGTGACGAATGAACGAGGAGTCATAACTGGCGTTAGATTAATTTTGGAGCTTTCTCCCGTGATATTGCTAAGTGCTAAAGCCAATAGTGGTTCTGATGGATCGCCTAAAGTTCCTAAATTTGTTATATCCTCCGATAATGCAAATCTAGGCACCAGACCCGAGGTGAAATCTGAGAATCCGTCTGCATTTTCGTTCCTTCCAAGCAAAGGCAGAATGCCCCACTGATTATTTGGATTTATATTCTCTTCTCGCTCTTCATCATAGAAAAAACTATTTTCCCTATCATCTACCCACATAAGTGAAAATTCATTTTTGCCACTAGTCGTTTCCCCAATTTGAACAACGTTTACATATGGTGCTAATCCGTTAATAACCAATTCACTAGCCGACGCTGTGGCTTCTGTTGTAATAACATGTACGCGTTGTAAATTTAGAGCATTTATCGGTGTACCATCAATAGTTGTATCTGAAAATTTGGTCTCTACTTGAGCTGCGGTTAAACCAGATTGTATTTTGTCATTATATCTAGCCCTTAGGAATAAGTCATTTGTGTTGGTTCCATAAATAGAACTTGCTATTTGCACAGCGGTACTTACACGGCCACCACCGTTGTATCTGAAATCTAAAATTAATTCGGTAATTCCTTCCGATTTGAAGGTTCCGAAAACGGCGTTCAATTCCTCATCGTAAGCCGCCAAAAAGCCATTATACATAAGGTAACCTATCTTGATACCATTTTGCTCTATAACTCTGTTGATTAAAATAGGGTTTTCAGGAAAATCCACCACCTTGGTAAGTGGTACTTCTTTTCCATTTTCACTTATTGTGCCATTTTCAATTTGAGCCATTACTAAGGAATAGCTGTCTTCTTCTCCAAATAGAAGGTCTACGTAGTTATTTCGATTTAAGGTTTGACCATTAACACCTACGAAGATATCTCCTCTTCTGATGTCTTTTGTAGACGCATCTGATTCATTGGCAATGTAGGTAACCACGCCATAAAGATTATCACTATCGTTAAAGCTATATAATTGAAATTCAACACCATTATTCCTAGAAATATTTTGTAATCCATTTATCAAATCTTTATAGTTTTCTACTGCAACAGAGAATCTGTCAACAGCCAGATCTTTACCTACCAAACGAACATGGTCGTTACAAATTTGATAGAAAAATGCAGCAGGATCTTCTTCAGAAGCCAAAAATTCAATATAACTCTCTTCAGAATCAAAGCGATCGTCAGCTAAATCAGCAACATCATCTTGCCAAAAGTAAAATGCATTCATTGCCTGCCACATGAAATTCTGTGATGGGAAATCTGTTATTGCATTGGTGGGGGTTACCTGTTCTTCCTGTGATTCATTATTGTTAATATTCGGCTCGTCATCATTTTTATTACAGGAAATAAAGGTCATAAGAAGACCCATGAACATTAAAACATTCTTTTTCATAGCTTTATTTTTAATATAATTTCTTTTTCAATAAGCGTTCCAAACAGGTAAGACTTTAACAGATATAAATTAATGATGTATCCTATCTACGTAAATCCTTAGTGTAAGGATGTTAAATTTACTTACATCTTTAAGAAATAAAAATTAATTGTAACAAAACTCGTTGAACTTCGTCTTCCTTTTGTAGACCCATACAAAGGAGGGCAAACAACTAACAACCAATGAAGCAGTCGGAATTTTTAAATGTGGTAATGCCTTTTAAGGATAAGTTGTATCGGTTGGCCAAACGACTTTTAGTTTCTAGTGAAGAAGCAGAAGATGCTACACAAGAGATTTTAATGAAATTATGGTCCAAAAAGAATAAGATGGAAGGGTATAAAAGTGTTGAAGCTTTCGCCATGACAATGACCAAGAATTTTTGTTTGGATAGATTAAAATCAAAACAGGCCAATAACTTGAAACTAGTACACAGCAATTACAGTGACGACAATAGTTCGTTACAGCGGCAGGTAGAAGCAAGAGATAGTATAGATTGGGTACAGCGGATTATGGAGGAGTTGCCTGAACAACAAAAACTCGTAGTGCAACTGCGAGATGTAGAACAATATGAATATGAAGAGATTGAAGCACTACTGGACATGAAACCAACGGCAATACGTGTAGCCTTGTCCAGGGCACGAAAGACAATAAGGGAAAAATTAACGGAAAAACATAGTTATGGAATTGGATAACATAGAAAAACTAATAGAAAAGTACTTCGAAGCTACGACCACAGTAGCGGAGGAAGAAGCCTTACGGGTATATTTTTCAAGAGATGATATTGCACCACAGCTAGAGCAGTACACACCAATGTTTCAGTATTTTTCTAAAGCAAAGGAAGAGCGTTACACAAAACAGGTGCCATTAAAATCTAAAAGGGCCATATACAAATGGGCATCTATTGCGGCGGCTGTAGCTTTAATGGCAGGGATTTACTTTAATACAGGAACTAGCGTAGCCCCCGAACGTTTAGACGAAGTATACACCGCAGAGGAAATAGCATCTGCACAAGAGGCCTTTGCCTTGTTGGCCATGAATTTTAATAAAGGAACCGAACAATTGTACCATTTGGAGGAATTTGAAAAAAGCACGAATAAATTTTTAAACAAATAATAATAAACTAATAAAAATACCATGAAAAAGATACTATTTATATTACTATTGGCAATAGCCCCTTACGCTTCACAAGCACAGGACATTTTTGATAAATACGAGGATGACGACAAAGTAACCTTTGTGGCCATGCAGCCAAAAATGTTCCAGATGTTGGCCAAAATGAGCGTAAATTCGGATGACCCCGAAGCACAGGAGTTTTTTGACCTTGTTAATTCTATATCAAGCTTTAAGGTAATTACCACAGAAGATGCTTCAATTACTAAAGATGTAGACCTATGGGTTGCCAATCGCCTTAAGACATCTTCTTTTGAGGAACTTATGCGTATCCGTGATGGAGGCTCCAATGTGAAGTTTTACGTTAAGGAGGGAAAAGACGCTGACCATGTAAAGGAACTTTTAATGTTCGTTACAGGGATGAAGGAAATGGATATAGATTTGAACGGTAAAAAAATGGAAACTGTTTTGCTTTCCTTGACCGGAGACATTAATCTGAAATCGGTTTCTAAATTAACTGATAAAATGGACCTCCCAGGTGGTGACCAGTTGGGTAAGGCGTCAAAAAAAAATAACTAAAAATTTTAATTGAACACCGTTAAATTAGCGTATCAATGCGCTGCAAACACAAGAGTATTCATTCATCAATCTATAAATCACTCTTCCCTAAATAACAGGAAGAACTTAAAAACAACAATCATGAAAAAATTAACATTAGTAGTTGCAATCGCCTTATTGCCGGCATTCGGTTTTTCACAATCTATATTCGATAAATACGAGGATATGGATAATGTAGGCTCAGTCATCATAAACAAAGGTCTTATAGAATTAGTCTCTAATCTTGGGGATATGAGTGATGATCCCGAAGCAAAGGAGTTTATGGAAGTAGCCAGTGGTCTTGACGGAGTAAAGGTTTTTATGACCGAGGATACAGCAGTAGCTGCCGACATGGCCAAAACCGTAACTAAATATCTTAAATCTTCTAAACTAGAGGAGTTAATGCGAGTAAAGGATAAAGATGTAAACGTGAAATTTTACATTCGTGATGGTAAAAAGAAAGATCACGTTAGTGAACTTCTAATGTTCGTTTCTGGCTTGGAAAATGCTGACATCGGAAACCATGGAAGAAAATTGGAAACGGTTTTGGTAAGTTTAACTGGGGATATCGATTTGAATAAAATAGGAACCCTTACAAACAAAATGAATCTGCCTAAAGAATTAAAGGATGCTGGCAAATAAGAAATAGGTATAAAGAATTCCCCATGGTTGTAAGCTAAACCTTATGATTATGGGCTTCTTCATTTGATAACTTTAAAGAAAAAGATAATGCGAAAATTAATTAGAAGCTTACTACTGATAGGGGTACTTATACTGTCCTCTTGTTCTTCAAAACAAAGTCTTCAGGAATATTATATCGATAACACGGAAAATCCAAATTTTTTAGCTTTTGATATTCCCACGAGTATATTGAACCTAGATGCAGTAGAACTGGATAAAGACCAGCAAATAGCCTACGAGTCCCTTAAAAAATTAAATGTTTTAGCGTTTAAAAAGACGACGGATAATGTGGCCTCTTATAAACAAGAGAAAGTAAAAGTAAAGGCTATTTTGGCCAATGATGATTACCAGGAGCTGATGAAAATGAATACCGGATTTGGTAGCGCAAGTATACAGTTTAAAGGAGCTGATGACGCTATTGATGAGGTTATAATTTTTGGGGATAATAAGGACAAAGGTTTCGCATTGGTACGCGTTTTAGGAAAGGATATGAATCCTGCCCATTTTGCCCAATTATTGCAAGCACTCGAAAAATCTGATTTTAATGGAGAAGGTCTAGGTGATTTGGGTGAATTCTTTAAAAGCTAGAAATAAAATTTTTTGTTTACCGAAACCTGTGAAGCGATGTGTTTGACAGGTTTTTTTTTGTACTATATATTAAGGTTTATTTTTTTTAATGTGACCTTCTAAATATATTCGTGTCGTACACTTAAAGAACTAATAACCCTAAAACACAGAAATTAAGTATGGAAAATGTAGAAGTATGGACGGAAAAAATTATTGAATTTGTTATAGAATTTGGACCAAGGTTAATTGGTGCAATCCTAATTTATATCGTAGGTTCTTGGGTCATTAAAAAGTTGATAAGAGTTTTGCGTAAAGGCATGTCTAGTCAGGATTATGATAAGTCGCTTCAGAAATTTTTATTGAATTTGGCGAAATGGGCATTGACTATTTTCTTAATTATTACGGTAATTTCCACGTTGGGAGTGGAAACCACTAGTTTTGCTGCTGTAATAGCCGCAGCAGGTTTGGCTATTGGTTTAGCATTACAAGGTTCCTTGTCCAATTTTGCAGGAGGTGTTCTTATTATTATTTTCAAACCTTATAAAATAGGTGACTTAGTGGAAGCTCAAGGAGTATTGGGTTCTGTAAAGGAAATAGAAATCTTTACTACCAAATTGATTACACCACAAAACAAACTGGCTATTATACCAAATGGTGCCATGGCAAATGGGAATATTATCAATTATACGGCAGAGGGTAAAATGAGAGTCGATACGACCGTAGGCGTGGACTATGGGTCTGATATTAAAAAAACGAAAGAAGTTTTGCTAGCCATGTTAAAAGCCAACCCTAAAGTATTGCAAGAACCAGCACCATCTGTAAATGTTGAAGAATTGGCAGATAGTTCTGTGAATTTAGCGGTACGACCATTTTGCAAACCAGAAGACTACTGGGATGTGTATTTCGCTACCATTGAAGGAACAAAAGAAGCTTTGGATACGGCTGGTATAGAAATACCATTTCCACATGAGGTGCAGATTAATAAATAGTAATTTGATCGAATCAAATAAAAAAGACCGCAATTTAGCGGTCTTTTTTTATGCCTAAATGCGAATCTAAATTCCTGTATAGTTACTCGGTGTAATTTGTTTTAATTCTTTTTTGATACTTTCCGAAACATCCAACGTGTCTATAAAATTACCAATAGATGCTTTGTTGATTTTTTCATTGGTACGAGTAAGCCCTTTTAGAGCTTCGTAGGGATTGGGATACCCTTCTCGCCTTAAAATAGTCTGTATGGCTTCTGCTACCACAGCCCAATTGTTCTCTAAATCCTGTTCAAACTTTTCTTTGTTCAATAACAGTTTGTTCAACCCTTTAAGGGTTGACTGAAAAGCAATTATCGTATGCGCAAACGGAACCCCAACATTTCTTAATACCGTACTATCTGTTAAATCCCTTTGTAATCTTGACACTGGTAATTTGGCGGATAAGTGCTCAAAAATAGCATTTGCCATTCCAATGTTCCCTTCGGAGTTTTCAAAATCGATAGGGTTTACTTTGTGTGGCATCGCTGATGAACCAACTTCCCCTGCTTTTATTCTTTGTTTAAAATAGTCCATAGAAACATAGGACCAAAAATCCCTGTCTAAATCCAAGATGATGGTATTTATCCGTTTTAAGGTATCAAAAAGAGCCGCCATATGGTCATAGTGCTCAATTTGTGTTGTTGGAAAAGAATGTTGCAATCCTAATTTTTCTTGTACAAAACTACCTCCGAACGCCTTCCAGTCGATTAGGGGATAAGCTACTTTATGCGCATTAAAATTTCCTGTTGCACCTCCAAATTTAGCGGCGCTGGGGATATCGTTTAACAGATTGAATTGCTCCTTTAAACGTGTTACAAAGACAGAAATTTCTTTTCCAAGTCGGGTAGGGGAAGCCGGTTGTCCGTGTGTCCTTGCAAGCATTGGAATGTCAGCCCATTCTATTGTCAATTGCTCTAATTTTTCTAATACCTGAAAATATTGAGGTACGTATACAGCATTCATAGCTTCCTTAATAGAAAGTGGGATGGCCGTATTATTAATGTCTTGTGAGGTGAGTCCAAAATGGATAAATTCCTTAAACGAAGACAATCCAAGGGTGTCAAAAGCTTTTTTAATAAAATATTCTACCGCCTTTACATCATGATTGGTCGTTTTTTCTATGTCTTTTATATCCTGAGCATCTTTTATGTCGAAATTGGTATAGATTTCCCTCAGAGCAGGAAACTTTGAGTTGTCAAAGGTGGACAGTTGCGGCAAGGGAATCTCACATAATGCTATAAAGTATTCTATTTCAACTTGTACCCTATATTTTATAAGTGCTTCTTCTGAAAAATATGGAGCAAGCGTAGCCACTTTGTTTCTATAGCGACCGTCGATAGGGGAAATGGCATTTAATTCATTCAGGGACATACTGTTGATATTGGTTTGTATTAAAGCACGCAAAGATACCTATTACGAAGTCAGTTTAAAAGTATGGGTAAAAAGACTTTGTAAAATTGGTTTAGTTAGTCTTTATTTTTTTTAGGGTCATTCTAGCTCTGGCTTTATATGCAGCACTGCCGGTTGCATAGTTTTGTTCCAGAATTATTTTTAGTTCTGGATGTATCCATTCAAATGTTTTTCCTACTAAAAGCAAGGTAGTCATGGAGTAGGCTTGGGCAGCTACTTTATGGTCTCCAATGAGCCAATCAAAACAAGCTGCTGTAATCCTTTTAAGTTGTTCCGTATTTACGTATTGTTGTGTTTCATTTGCTGTTCTGGCATAGAAGGAAATGATGAGTAGTTCACAAATTTTGGCCATAGGGCGGACAGCCGAATCGAACTGTATTTTTTCTAAAAGCAAGGTAAACTGGTCTAAATTCGGATATAGTAGTGACATATCTTTTCGAACGACACTTTCCAAAATCCAGCTGGCACGGCAACTATTAGGATCATTAACGCGAGAAATTATGGATAGGAGTGGTGTAATTAAACTGGGGTCATTCAAGATTACCGCCGCCATTTGGCCACGTTTGTCCCTAGTATGATCCGTGTATCCAAGTTTCGTGTATAATTCTTGTTCGGTCATTACCGGTTTTATCGTTTGTTTTTCAAAAGTGGACGCCCTAACGAAGTCACGCGTTAAATTCCACAGCTTTAAATTATTTCAATACCTATTTATAGTAGTAGCGAACTAACCCTTTATTCTCCATGGTTCTGCTTCTTTAGCGAGTAATAACTGTACTAATTTTGGAAGACCATCAGCTGCGCTAGATTTAAGGATAGTCAACTCATTTCTGTTGTTTTTTGAAATAGAAGGTTTTGGATCTATAAAGTAAACAGGGACATCATTATTTACAAAATCAATTAAACCAGCTGCTGGGTATACTTGCATTGAAGTTCCGATGATAATAAGTATATCGGCCTTTTTGGTGATTTCAATAGCCGTATCCATTAAGGGAACAGCTTCTCCAAACCAAACGATATGAGGCCTCAACTGAAAGCCCTTTTCGCAACAATCTCCTAGTAAAATATCTTTGGTCCAGCTTATAGGTTCAATATCGGATTGGGTGCTACGAACTTTTAAAAGTTCCCCATGCAAGTGCATAACATTGCTGCTACCAGCTCTTTCATGAAGATCGTCTACGTTCTGAGTGATAATATCCACCTTGAATTTACCTTCAAGTGCTACTAAGGCTTTATGAGCTGCATTTGGTTTTACCTGTAATAACTGTCTTCTTCTCTGGTTGTAAAAATCCAATACGAGTTGGGGGTTGTTCGCAAACCCTTCTGGTGTTGCTACTTCCATGACGTCGTGTCCCTCCCATAATCCGTTAGAATCTCTAAAGGTTTTTAGTCCACTTTCTGCACTTACTCCAGCTCCTGTTAGTACGACAATGTGTTTCACATGATTTAATTTACCATAAAAATATACTTTTTCTTATATTGGTTTTATGGAAGAAGCAGAACTTTTAATCTATTTGGAGGATTTTATATCTGCAAAGCGGCGCGAACGTTTTATTTCGATTCTTGAAAACCGTACAAAATTTATTACTGTGGCGTTGGAAGACGTGTTTCAATTGCATAATGCAAGCGCCGTTGTCCGTAGCTGTGATATTTTTGGTATTCAAGAAGCTCATATTATTGAAAATAGAAACAGAAATCCATTGGACAAGAATATTGCTATGGGTGCTCAGCAGTGGGTAGATGT
>CBDUKC010000069.1:0-12790 GCA_965367705.1 uncultured Maribacter sp.
CTTACCTTTAACACCAATGGTAATTTAGTTCCCACAGGAAGTACAGATTTTATTTATGGAATGGATATCTATTCGGCTTATGCCACTTTTGGGCAGAATTATGAAAAATGGTCATACCAAGTTGGTATTAGAGTAGAAGATGTAGCCGTAAAAGCAGACACCAATAATATAAGAGCGTTTACCGATAACTATACACAAATTTATCCATCGGCCTTTACTACCTACTCTCCCAATGAAAAGAACCAATTTCAATTGAGTTATAGCAGACGAGTGGATAGACCAGGGTTACAACAAGTAAATCCTATAAGAGAATTTGCAACCCCATTGTTATCCGCTTTCGGAAACCCACAATTAGTCCCCCAATTTACCAATTCGTATGAGTCTAATTACACGAGACGATTAGAAAAAGGAAGTATTACCGTAGGTGTATTTTACAGAACCATTAAAGATGAAATTAACAGATCGGTGCTGGTAGATCGGTTAGACCTTAATAAAACAATCCTAACCTATGGTAATTTTGATGATACATCAGCCTATGGCCTTGAATTTTCCGCAAATTATAAGCCAACAAAATGGTGGAGCATAAATGGAAGTTTTGATATGTTTTCACAAACCCAACGTGGTATTAGCGAACAGCTTTTAGCAGCTAACGAATCTGCTACTACAAATGATATTGTCGTTGAAAAAATCGAAGTTGAAAATACGGCATGGAACCTACGCATGAATAATAGCTTTAAGGCTACAAAAAAATTAACCCTTCAACTATTTGGATTTTATAGAGGGCAAAATCAAAATATACAGTTTATAGTTAAACCTATGTATTTTATAAATACAGGGGCTCGATATAGTTTTGCTCAAGGTAAAGGAACTTTTAGCATCAACTTCAACGATGTATTCAATACGATGCGGTTTGCCTTTGATGCCGATAACCCATATGTCCAAAACGGGCAATTTAATTGGGAAAGCCAAACGGTCTTCGCTGGATTATCATATAATTTTGGCAGTGGTAAAAACAGAGCTTTAAATAGAAAAAGAAGAGATGATAACACCAAGAAAGGCAGTGGTGGTATTCTTTAAGGTATTGGCAAAACATAGCAGATTGGTTGGTTTCTGCTGTGTGAACCAATAATAAGACCCGTAGCAAATGTTACGGGTCTTTATTTACCAGCGAATAATGGCGCTACCCCAAGTGAATCCGCTACCAAAAGCTGCCAGTACAACCAAGTCGCCAGAATTGACCTTTCCTGACTCCCAAGCCTCTGTCAAAGCAATCGGTATAGAAGCAGCAGTAGTATTGCCATACTTCATAATATTATTGAAAACTTGACTATCATCTAATCCAAATTTTTTCTGGATGAATTGAGATATTCTCAAATTAGCTTGGTGTGGCACTAATAGACTTATATCGTTAGGCGTAAGTTGATTTTGATTCAACCCTTCCATTATAACTTCGCTAAAGCGTACTACGGCATTTTTAAAAACAAACTGGCCGTTCATATAGGGATAATAAGACTCATCGTTAGGGTCGTTATCTTCAATAATATCCGTAACCCATCGCTTTCCCATACCTGGAGCAATCAAAGAAAGTTCTTCCGCATGTTGTCCTTCTGAATGCAAGTGCGTAGATAAAATACCTTTTGTTGTGTCTTCCTCCCTACTCAAAATCGCAGCACCAGCTCCATCACCAAAAATAACCGAAACACCTCTCCCTCTTGTGGTCATATCCAAACCATGGGAATGAAGCTCTGATCCAATTACCAGAACGTTTTTATACATCCCACTTTTGATGTATTGATCCGCAACAGATAGACCATAAATGAACCCTGAACATTGGTTACGAACATCTAAAGCACCTACTGTTTTAATGCCTAAATCACGTTGCACAAGAACACCAGGTCCAGGAAAATAATAATCGGGACTTAAGGTTGCGAAAACGATAAAATCGATATCATCTTTATCAATACCCGCACGATCTATGGCGATTTTTGCAGCTTTTACCCCCATAGTGGTAGTGGTGTCACCATCACCTTTTACTACATGCCTTCTTTCCTTGATACCCGTTCGTTCTTGAATCCAGGCATCGTTGGTTTCCATACGTTTTGACAAATCGTTATTTGTGACTACATTGTCGGGAACATAATATCCTAAACCCGTTATTTTTGAATTGTACATGTTTACTGATTTTTCAATTTCTGATGAGCATATATCAAACTAAAACTTGACACTCATTCTAATGTAAATATAGGACATTATGTACTATTGGCATCTATAACTTTAACCAGATCACTTAGGAGGTTAGACTATATTAAACGTATAATTAACAGCATCACTGCAAAGCTATTTACCATTTTGGTTTTTTTCGGAACTATAATTCTGTATCTTTTATTCTGAATTATATCCTTTAACTTGCTATCATGAAAAAATCACTTCTATTTCTTACCCTTGCTTTAAGCTGCTTACTAAGTATTTCACAAGAGAATCTGGGATATCAACAACCAACAAAAGATATTTTAGATTTAGTGGAAGCTCCTTTAGCCCCATCTGTTCTAATGGATGATAGTGGTAATTACATGATTCTACTATACAGGGATTACTACAAAACTATCGAAGAGCTTTCTGAGAAAGAATTGCGTTTGGCAGGTTTAAGAATTAATCCAAAAACGAATATTGGTAGTAGGACCAACTATTATAATAACATAAAAATCAAGTCGCCAAAGAACAAGATAGCATCTCAAGTTAGCGGTCTTCCGGACAATCCTAGATTATCCAATTTTAGCTGGTCTCCGGACCAAAGCAAAATAGCAGCTACCAATACCACCAAAAACGGAGTAGAAGTTTGGGTCTTGGATTTAGAAAAAGCTACGGTAACTAGACTTACAGAGGCTAACGTAAATGCCAATATGAGAGATGTAATCAATTGGTATAAGGACGGGGAAAGTCTCTTGGTTAAAATGTTGCCTTCAAACAGAAAAGAACTGATAAATGTCTCCGAAGCAGTTCCCATGGGACCAACCATCTCTTCCAATGATGGAAAAAAAGCCCAGAATAGAACATATCAGGATTTGCTAAAAAACCCGAACGACGAGTTCAATTTTGAACAGTTGGCACTTTCGGAGCTTTACAAGGTGAATTTAGATGGCACAAAAACGAAATGGAAAGATGCCGATATGTATACGTCTATAAGTTTTTCTCCCGATGGAGCCTACACCATGGTAGTCACTTTAGCTAGGCCTTTTTCATACCTTGTTCCCTACAGTAGATTTCCGTCCAAAACCAATATCTACTCCAAAAATGGTGATTTGGTTTCCGAACTTTTAGAGGTACCATTAATCGAGGATTTACCTAAGGGATTTATGGCAGTACGCATGGGAATGCGAAATATAAGCTGGCGTAATGACAAGCCGGCTAGTCTAGTTTACGCTCAGGCATTGGATGGCGGAGATCCTGAAAATGAAGTGGAATACCGTGATGAGGTCTTTGAATTGAAAGCCCCTTTTAATAGCAGTGGAACATCTTTACTAAAACTTAAGAATAGATACTCAGGTATGGCATGGGGGAACGAAAACACCGCAATCGCATACGACCGTTGGTGGAATACTAGGAATACAAAAACATATTTGTTTGACCCTTCCGATAATAGCAAAGAAGCCAAAATCATCTCGGAAAGAAACTATCAGGATGTGTATAGCGACCCAGGAGACTTGGTTACAAAAAGAAACGAATTTGGACAATCGGTAATCGTTCTAGACAAGAATCAAAATGCATATTTATTGGGCACTGGCTTTACAGAAGATGGGCAATTTCCGTTTGTGGATAAATTCAACCTAAATACATTGGACAAGACAAGATTGTATACGTCGAAGATAGAAGGGAAAAAGGAAAGCCTTATCGAATATGATGCAGAAAAAGACAAACTGTTAGTACGTATTGAGTCTCCCAATGAATACCCTAACTATTACTACAAAAGCTTAACAAAACGGAAGGCCCCTCAACAACTTACTACATTTGAAAACCCTTTTAAAAGTATACAAAACGTACATAAAGAAGTAATTACCTATACCCGTGAAGATGGTTTGGAACTAACCGGTACTTTATACCTGCCAGTCGGATATGACAAAACTAAAAAAGAGAAAAAACCAATGATTTTATGGGCGTATCCAAGAGAATACAAGGATAAAAATAGCGCATCGCAAAACACACAAAATCCAAATGAATTCACGTATCCTTTTTGGGGATCTCCTATTTATTGGGTAACCCAAGGCTATGTTGTTTTAGACGATGCCGCATTCCCTATTATAGGCGAAAAAGATGAACAGCCTAATGATAGCTTTAGAACTCAATTAGTTTCTAATGCCAAAGCGGCAATAGATGCCGTTGACAAATTAGGATATATCGATACAAAAAAAGTAGCTGTAGGAGGTCATAGCTACGGTGCTTTTATGGTGGCCAATTTACTGTCGCACTCCAATCTTTTTGCAGCAGGTATTGCCCGTAGCGGTGCTTATAATAGAACTTTGACACCTTTTGGCTTTCAAAGCGAGGAACGCAATTATTGGGAAGCGCCTGAAATCTATAACACCATGTCTCCTTTTATGCATGCGGATAAAATGAAAACACCTTTGTTATTGGTACACGGAGAAGCAGATAATAATTCCGGGACGTACCCCATGCAAAGTGAGCGCTATTTCAATGCACTAAAAGGCTTGGGAGCAACGGTTCGTCTTGTAATGTTACCTAAAGAAAGTCATGGATACAGGGCCAAAGAGAGTGTCCTACATCTGCTATGGGAACAAGACCAGTGGTTATCGAAATATGTAAAACAAGAAGAAACAATCATTCCCAAATTAGAAACAATTGGCAAAGATTGAAAAAAAGGAACCTCTACCTTTAAGATAGATGTTCGCGAAATCTATTTACCTCAACATTGGCCTTTAAATCATGAAGTAGATTGTATAGTCCAAAGAATGTTCTATTCATATATAAAAAATGCTGAGAACCTCGGTTTCCGTTCATTTTTCGAATTTCTTTATCTGAAGAAAATCGTTCTCCCAAATCGGCGATTTTTGCCCAAAACTCTGAATTGCCAAAATCAAAGGTTTCTTTATGAAAAGGTGATGTAAAAAGACTTAGCATTTCATAAAACAAGCCTTTAAAAAATTTAATCTCAGCAGGAGTATCGGTAGGTATTAAAATCTCCAAATCGTATAATATTTTAGTAAAAACCTCGTCATTAGAAATATTCTCTGGTTTGGCCAACTCAAAATAGGGTACATAAAAAGAATCCGGTACTTCTTTTATACAACCAAAATCAATTGCAATAAGTTCCTCTTGATTATTTATCAAAAAATTACCTGGATGTGGATCTGCATGTACCTTCCGTAAGCCATGAATTTGATACATATAAAAATCCCAAAGTGTTTGCCCCAACTTATCACCTAACTCTTGAGAAAATTCTGTTTTTGTAAACTCTCCTAAGTGCTGCCCCGTCATCCAGTCCATCGTTATGATTTTTTCACTGGACATTTCCGGGTAATACTGCGGGAATCTTAAATTTTTTATTTTACTGCAAGCTTTGGTGATTTCTTGGCTTTGTTCTATTTCTAGTAAATAATTTGTCTCCTCTACCAACTTATCCTCTACCTCTTTAAAGTATTTGTCAGAGTCTTTTCCCTTAATATTAAACATTCTAAGGGCAATTGGTTTAACCAGGGCAAGATCACTGCTTATGCTTTTTGCAACTCCTGGATATTGGATTTTTACCGCTAAATCTTTACCGTCTTTAGTTGCTTTGTGCACCTGACCTATGCTTGCGGCATTTATAGAGTCTTTAGCAAAGGTATCATATACCTCTTCAGGATACTTTCCTAGATACTTTTTAAACGTCTTACGCACTAATGGAGCTGACAGTGGGGGTACGGAAAATTGGGAAAGTGAAAATTTCTCTACATAAGCATTAGGCAGCAAATTTTTTTCCATGCTCAACATCTGAGCTACCTTTAATGCACTTCCTTTTAAACTTTTTAATCCATCATAAATATCTGTCGCATTATCCTCGTTCAACTCATCTTTAGTAAGTTCGGAGTTAACCAACTTTTTACCATAATATTTGGCATAGTTACCACCAATTTTTACTCCAGTCTTTACAAGTTTACTTGCTCTTTCAATTTTTCCGGTAGGTATTCTATCCAGTGTTTTCAATAGATTTGGGATTCAATGGTTATGTAAATGACTCTTTATAAAGGAATTTTCCAAAATCCAAAATATTCTCTAATGGTGTATTATCGAATACATCAAAAATGGTATTCACCGATTTCTCTATCGCCATGTCTGTCTTTTCAAAACGAGCAGAATCATCCTTCATCCAAAACCGTAAAATGAACATAAACTGCAACCATGCGCCTTCAGAAAACAATTGAGGATTGTGTTTTGTGATTTTTAAGTTCTTATCCGCATTGGCATCCTCTATAAGATCTTTCGCAAAATGTTTTACATGTTTTCTTAGACCTTTCAGTTGTCCCATATTTTTCATTGGATTCTTATCCTGCTCTAGAACAAAAAGGACATAGCTGCGATTTAATGTAAGGACCTCAAAAAATGTAAAAAAGAAGGTTAGCATTTTATCCTTATTACTAAAGCCATCAAAGTCCTTATTTTTTTCCATCACCTGAATGGTGTTTACAAAAAACTGTTCCCAAATACCTTTTTGTAAAGCATCTAAAGATCCATAGAAAAGGTAAAAATCTTCTTCCTTTATCTGCGCAACTTTACAAAACTTATAAATGGATTTTGGAAGCGTTTCATGCTCCAATACATAATCCATGTATTTAGCGATTATTGACTCTACTGTTATCTTCTTTGCTTTCGTAGCCATAGGTCTATTACTTTTTATTGAAATTACGACTCATTTAACACTTCTCAACAAGTTTTGAAAAGTTTAGGTTTTCTTTAGCAAAAACGTGCTTCCCGGGGAGGGAAGCACGTCTTAAACAACCTAACCAATAAATAATCAAAACGTGATTATAATCTTCAAATCTTTTTCATAGCAATTTCTTCCTATAATCACATGTCAAAGATACATAATGTTTAAGGTTTATTCAAAAAAATTAAACATAAAATATGTTAAACTTTCATTTTAGAAATATGTCAGTTTGTCACGGTTCGTCTTTATGGTATTTTTTTTGACATGTAAATAACAAACAATAAAAAAATTAAACGAAAATGGCTACAGGTAAAATAAATGTTTCGGTAGACAACATATTTCCGCTTATTAAGAAATTCTTGTACAGCGATCATGAGATTTTTCTAAGAGAACTAATTTCCAATGGAACGGATGCTACCTTAAAACTAAAGCACCTCACGGCAATTGGTGAGGCTAAAGTGGAATATGGCAATCCAATCATTGAAGTCAAAGCTGACAAGGAAGGTAAAAAGCTTCACATCATTGACCAGGGATTAGGAATGACGGAAGAGGAAGTTAAAAAATACATCAATGAAGTTGCTTTCTCCGGAGCGGAAGAATTTCTAAACAAATATGAAGATTCTGCTAAAGATTCTGGTATCATCGGGCATTTTGGTCTCGGTTTCTACTCGGCTTTTATGGTGGCAGAAAAAGTAGAGATTATTACAAAAAGTTATAAAGACGAACCCGCAGTGCATTGGTCCTGTGATGGTTCCCCTAAATTTACCCTTAAGAAATCTAAAAAAGAAACAAGGGGGACGGAGATTGTTTTGCATATTGCAGAGGATTCCTTAGAATTCTTAGAAGAGAATAGAATAAGTGAGTTATTGGGTAAATACAACAAGTTTATGCCCATTCCGATTAAATTCGGAACTAAAACAGAAACACTTCCAAAACCTGAGGATGCTAAGGAAGAAGATCCAGCCCCAACACAGGAGGTAGATAATATCATTAACAATCCAAATCCGGCTTGGACAAAACAACCGGCAGATTTAAAAGATGAGGACTATAACAGTTTCTACAGGGAAATGTACCCTATGCAGTTCGAAGAGCCGCTATTTCACATTCACTTAAACGTAGACTATCCCTTTAATTTAACGGGAATACTATATTTTCCAAAATTGACTAATGATTTAAGCGCACAAAAAGATCGTATTCAATTGTATCAGAATCAAGTATTCGTCACGGACAATGTAGAAGGTATTGTACCGGAATTTTTAACCATGTTGCGCGGTGTTATTGATTCTCCAGATATTCCTTTAAATGTATCCCGTTCTTATTTACAGGCCGATGGTGCCGTTAAGAAGATATCTTCTTATATCACAAGAAAGGTGGCCGATAAACTAAGCTCATTGTTTAAAAATAGCCGTGAAGATTTTGAAGCCAAATGGAACGATATTAAAATTGTCATCGAATACGGCATGCTATCAGAAGATAAATTCTTTGAAAAGGCCGATAAATTTGCCCTATACCCGACGGTAGATGGTAATTTCTACACATTTGAGGAATTACAGGAAAAAATAAAGGCAAACCAGACCGACAAGGATGATAAATTGGTAATCCTATATGCGTCCGATAAAGAGGCGCAACACAGTTACATTGAAACTGCAAAAGGAAAAGGCTACGAAGTGTTATTGATGGATTCCCCAATCATTGGACATTTGATGCAGAAACTGGAAACTAGCAAAGAAAAAGTATCCTTTGCCCGTGTTGATGCCGACCATATTGATAAGTTGATTCAAAAGGAAGACACACAAATCTCCAAACTGTCGGATGAAGAAAAGGAAACATTAAAGTCTGAACTGGAAAAGGTATTTGGAGAAAAGAGTAGCTATACGGTACAACTAGAAGCTATGGATAGCGATGCCTTACCATTCACCATTACGGAACCCGAATTTATGCGTCGTATGAAAGAAATGCAGCAGACCGGTGGCGGTGGCGGTATGTTCGGGATGGGAAATATGCCAGAGATGTACAATATTGTGGTAAATACCAATCATGAACTGGTAGGCGAGATATTGAACACCAAAACGGCCAAGAAAAAGGAACGCCTCATTAACCAATCATTGGATTTGGCAAAATTATCCAAAGGCTTGTTGAAAGGTGCTGCCATGACCGAGTTTATAAAACGTAGTTATGAGATGGTAAAGTAGATATGAGATTTGAGATGTTGGATGTTGGATACAATATGTTTCATGTAGGATGTGAAACGTGTAATACGCTGTAGTTCTTTAATCTCTATCAGAAACTTAAAAAACCCCACCTTGAACACATTGAGGTGGGGTTTTTATGTCCCAAAGTCGGGTTAATTAAACTTTTTGGCTTATTTTTCTATAGTAAACCAACTCACCAATTCATGCAGGACGAAAGAAGCGATGCCAAGTACAGGGAAATTCTGGACGAACTCCAAGTACAAAGTTGGCAATTGGAACTGGTCATCTCTGGTTTTGCTATTTTTGGTTTGTTCAGTGCTCTTGAACCCTTGCAAGACCTTGCTACACTAAAGGGATTTGAAGGAAATCTATTGCAATCTCTTTTTATCAGTACTATTTACATTACCTGCATACTGGCAATTTTCAACCTTATCCTTCATGTATTGCTAAGAGGATTATGGATTGGCGCCGTAGGTATACGATCCGTTTCTGGAGATATCGATTTTGACCAACTTAATATTGCCAAAGTATTTAAGACCCATCTTAAAAAGAAAATTGGATCTTTTGACAACTACATCATCAACTTAGAAAATTATTCTAGCATCCTTTTTGGTGTAACCTTTTTAATTGTCTTCATTACAATTGCCATATCCCTGAATTTTCTCATTTTCTTATTTTTTGTATTCTTCTTTTATGAAAACGATTTTCTCTCGTTTGAAGTGAAAGCGGTTTTAGGTACTATTCTATTTCCAGCCTTTTTTATTGGACATCTCATCACCATTATAGATTTTGTGGTTCCCGGTATTGTCAAGCGTTCACCAGACGTTGCAAAAGTCTATATGCCCGTTTATAAAGTATTTAGTATCCTCACGCTTTCTTTCATTTATCGTCCTATCCTCTATAATTTATTGGACAATAAATTTGGTAAAAAAATAATTTATAGTCTTATCCCTATTTACGGTATTCTGTTATTCTTATTTTCATTGGAAACGAATCCAAGCAACTTTTTTAGTCCAGACGAACCATCATCAACTGAAATTGGCAATCGACGTAACTATAGGGATATGATGATTAAAAACAAGGAGTTTATTCGAAATACCTCAATTCCGTCAAAAACTATAAAAGATCCATTTTTGCAGATTACAATTCCTTACGGAAAGCGTTTAGAGGATAATATTGTTGTTTATGATTCTTTGTTAAAACCTGAATCGGATGTCAGGGGTTATAAATCGGGGTTAAATATAAAATTTGGCCCAGATACCGACACCACCATGATCAAACCTGAAACGTATTTAAAAACAATCAATAACATGTTTCAATTTCAGATTGATGCTACAACCATTAACAGTGAATTAATACTGGTTACAAATGAATATTCCAGATTGGACCTAGAAATGTTCGTAGACCTGTTAGGGTATACCAGAGGGAAACACCTACTCACGATTAAACATAAGGAATTCAAGACCGATAGTATTGCTACAAAAGATTGGGTAACCATTCCTTTTTGGTACTACAATGAAAACGCAGTTATAGCAGCACCTGCCGCTTTGCAAAAAAACGTTTTAGATACCATACCTGAACACCCATAAAAACTAATAGACCTACCAAAGCATAAATAGTACTATCCGAAACAAAAAGGGTGTTGGCAACTCTTTCTAGCAGATTCATATTCCCTAGGGTATTAAGTTTTAGCGTGGTAAACCAATCCATCTTAACTTGATGCTCACCAAATATCAAAAACCCAATAAAGCTACTGACAAGTAGCAAAATAGCTATCCATCCTTTTGTAGATACCAAAGGTTCGTACGCAATATTGCTCTTGTTTACCAATTTCACGTTAAGCTGTTGCATAACCGCAATCGAAAAATTCTTAGGAGCTCGTTCCAACTCCATAGACTGCGTTGCCTTTTTAAGAAAAGCATCCAATTCTCTCTCTTTATATTTATTCATCTCTGTAAAATAAACGGTTCATTAAACTTATATCCATGGGCTGAAAGTTACATTAGTTTATCGAACGCCCTTTATGGGCTTCGTAACCTTCAATTGTTTCGGGTTCTAATTTTCTTCGTAAAATATAGGACAGACGTTTTCTTGCCCTGAATAATTTTACCTTTACTGCGTTATCGTTCAGTCCTAATATATCAGCAATCTCGATTAAAGATAATTCTTCAAAATAAAAAAGTGTAATAAGAATACCATCGGTGGCACTTAATTCTTGTATGGCATTTTTAATGGTTTGCCGCTGTTCTTGTTTTTCTAAGGAATCCCAATTGTTCTCAAGTGCTGAAATATTTACATTAAAATTATAGTCAACATCATTTATCTCTAGCATCCGTTTTCTTTTTTTGAGAAAGTCCAAACCTTTATTGTAGGTTATTTTATATAACCAAGTTGAAAACTTGGAATCTCCTTTAAACGTGCTCAATGCTTGGTAAGCCCTTAAAAAAGAATCTTGGGCTACCTCTTGTGCATCTTCAGGTCTTTTGACCAATTTCAATGCTAAGGTGTACACCATATGCTGGTAGTTTTCTACAAGTTTTGCAAATGCAGAAGTATCGCCCGTAATGGCGCGTGTAATTAAAGGTTGGTCTTTGTCCTTACTCATTCTCGCTTATAAGACGCACTAAACTACGTGAAGGTTACAGAAAATCACCATAAAGTGTAACCTGATTAGCAAAGCTATCGTCCTATGAGCAATTAGAGTTTATTTAATCAATTAAAAAACAATCACATTATGGAAGTTGCATTTGTATTCATCAGTTTATTTTTAGTCGTATTCGGAATTTTTTATCTCTTTTTCTCCACTCGTAATAAGGAGCGTTTGGCCTTAATAGAAAAAGGAGCTGACGCTAGTATTTTTATGCTCCCAAAGACAGGCAAAGCAGCTCCCTTTTGGAAAATTCTCATTTTAAACCTTGCCTTATTACTCATGGGTATTGGCGCTGGTATCATGATAGGTGGTATTTTGGACAGCAGTTTAAACGTTGAAGATGAAATTGCATTACCTGGCTCCATTTTCCTAATGGCAGGGACCGGGTTATTAATCGGTTTCTTTTTGACAAAAAAACTAGATAAGGAATAATATTTAGAATTCAATCATTATCATTCTAAACCACCTCGGAAATTGAGGTGGTTTTTTTATCTTCACAAGATGAAGGTAATAGCAACCAATATTGGCACACCAAGAACCTTTACTTGGAATGGGGCCGAAGAACAAACAGGAATTTTTAAATATCCTACAACCAAAGGTCTATTTCTTACCAAAAACGACGTAAAAGGGGATACGGTAATTGATCGTGTACACCATGCTGGCACTAATAAAGCATGTTACTTGTTTTCTGCAGATTACTATCCGTATTGGAAAGAACGTTATCCAGTACATGATTGGGATTGGGGCATGTTTGGAGAAAACCTTACCGTTTCTGGAATGGACGAAGCCGAAATACGAGTAGGAAACATTTATAGAATTGGCGACGCTACGGTACAGGTTTCACAACCAAGAGAACCTTGTTATAAATTAGGGGTCCGTTTTGGGACACAAGAAATTCTCAAACAATTTATAGCTCATAACCATCCAGGGACCTATGTTAAGATTTTAGAAGAAGGCAAGGTTATGGCAGGCGCTAATATTGAACTTTTAGAAGAATCTAAAAACACACTTACCGTGCAACAATTCTAT
>CBDUKC010000070.1:0-12758 GCA_965367705.1 uncultured Maribacter sp.
TAATAAAAACGAAATAAAATTTTTCATTTTCATATAGTGTTCTCGTAAAAGAGTCTAGTCTCCACAGATTGGACTCTTTTTAGTTTGGGGTATTTCCAGTTGCTGATAACAAGCTGAAAATCAGTCTTTATTTTTAAAAGCAAACAACTTTAGGATGAAACATAGATTTAAAGTTTCACTTTAAGTGCAGTCTGGATTCGAATAAACTAATAAATTACTTGGTCTTCGACTACGCTCTGACTAACGTTATCCAATCATTCAATCTTTATCTTATGATTAAGGCAACCAATTATCCTTTCCAAAATTGGGTTTTCGTTTTTCCAAAAACGCATTTCTTCCTTCTTTCGCCTCTTCGGTCATGTAAGCTAATCGCGTGGCTTCTCCCGCAAATACTTGTTGTCCTACCATACCATCATCGGTAAGGTTCATGGAGAACTTTAGCATTTTTATAGACGTTGGCGATTTCTCCAGTACTTCCTGCGCCCATTGGAAAGCAGTATCTTCCAAGTAGTCATGAGGGATAACGGCATTTACCATACCCATATCAAAAGCATCTTGCGCCGAGTAGTTACGACCTAAAAAGAAAATCTCCCGCGCCTTCTTCTGACCAACCATTTTTGCCAAATAGGCTGATCCGTAACCACCGTCAAAACTAGTAACATCGGCATCGGTCTGTTTAAAAATAGCATGCTCCTTACTCGCCAAGGTCATATCGCACACCACATGAAGACTGTGTCCACCTCCAACGGCCCAACCGGGTACAACAGCAATAACCACTTTAGGCATAAAACGAATCATACGTTGTACTTCCAAAATATTAAGACGATGCTGTCCATCTTGACCAACATAGCCTTTCTCCCCCCTAGCCTTTTGATCTCCACCGCTACAGAAAGACCAAATCCCATCTTTAGTAGATGGGCCTTCCGCGGATAATAGGACAACTCCTATTGAAGTATCCTCTTGGGCATCATAAAACGCTTTTATCAATTCGCTGGTCGTATGCGGTCTAAACGCGTTACGTACATTAGGCCTATTGAAGGCAATACGGGCAACCCCATCACATTTTTTATATGTAATATCTTCAAATTCTATAGCTGTTTCCCAATTTGGACTTTTCATCTTTATAATTTTCAATTTTTATCTCGTTAATTTACAAACCGGGTATACAGCTGAATTACTTATGAATATGGATTCTATACTTTTGCCGCAAATCGAATACCAAAAAGGTCTGTGATTCTTACACATAGTTTTTTAGTAACGGATTAATTAGACATATAAGTTTTATGGATTTAAGTCATAAAATTAATTTTTAACTTAAGTCTAATCAACTACTCACCGGTTACCCTAAAGATCCATGTTTTCTCCAGATATTTTCCGTCTAGCTTAGATTCTCTAGCCTTTCTCGCTTCAATAATAGAAGTATATCTACCTAAGTAAACATAATTGTACTTGTTAGCTTCCCTGTAAAAGGAACCAGCTGAAATCCCTCTCTTTTTCATATCGGCCATGAAGGCATCAAAATAACGTTTTGTTCCAAAAACATTGGCAATGAGGTAGTATCCTGGGGCTAAACTGCCTTCCTTGGTTACCTCTTCATAGCGCTCGCCCGCTTTTGGTTTTACGACTTCGTTCTTGATCGCCAAACGCTCGGCTTCCACCTTTACCTCAGTTACAGCTCTTATGGAATCTCGTTGTCTTTGTTCGTTTAAAGCTATAGCCTCTTCACGTGCTTTTACAATCGCGTTTATAGAATCTTGACGCCGTTGCCGTTTTAAAGCGACCATTTCTTGAAATACCAAGGCTTCCTTAGCTTTAGTTATGGAATCTGTCTTTCGTTTTAAGTCGCGTTTAGAAACCTTCTCCGCAACATCGTTCATTTTAGCTAATTGTGACAACGAATCCTTGTACTGCTTCGCCCTTTCCTTTTCTAAACGCTTTTGAGCTTTGAGTTCTTGGTTGGTAAGAACATCCTCATTTTCAAGCTCTTCTTGTAGTAATTGTTCCTTCTCTTGTTCCGCCAGAAGCTTCTCTTCTTTTTCTTGTTCTACCAAAAGCTCTTGCTCTTGCTCCGCTATTAGTTCTTGCTCTAATATCTCGGGTTTGGCCTTAGTATCAAAACGGTAAGAGGTTACCAGTTCAAAAGTAGGATCGGTTCCATTTAATTCTGGACTAGTTCCAAACTCTACTAGTGCACCTATGGAAAAACGTTTAAAGAAACGTCCCCCACCCCCCCCAGAAATCCCATAAAATGAATTATAGCCAGCTTGAGCCCAGAATTTTTCGTTACTCAAAATACTATTGAAACCGTATTGTGTATCAAAACCAGGAATAGATTTAAAGTAAACCGCCGGGCGCAAATACGAATTTCCGTCAGAATTCCACATATCCATTGGAATATCATAACTCGCCATCCCAAAGAACATTCTATCCGAAGGACTGGTATTGCGTTGGCTAGTACCTAGATTATAATCGAACATATTTTCCGATACAAAACCAATATTGAACTTATCTACCCTTAAATTGAAACCAGGAGCCAATTGTAAGACCATATCATTCTCAGGTTCCATTTGTATTGGGTTAGGTTGAAAAAAACGGTCATCCGCCAATTTTTGATTAAAAATAAAAAAGTTTAGCCCTATCCCGAGTCTAATTTTAGGGCTGAAATCAATGGCATACGCATAATTGATTGCACCACCTGTATTTATAAAAATTCCTGTGTTATTTTGAAAAAACGCTCCCCCAACAGCGGATGCTTCGTTTAATTTATGAGTGTAATTAAAGAATATAGATGTAGGATCCGCATCGTAAGTTTGCCATTGCCATCTTGCCCATAAAGCCGCAGAGGGCGGATTATTCCGATCCAAAGCATAGGCCGGATTTAAAAGGCTTGAGTTGTATTCCGTAATATTCTGTTGCCTAAAATCATTTGGCAAAGGTGAGGTTTGGCCATGGAGACCTATAACTACAAAACCAATAAGAAGTGCCCCACAAAAATTTTTCATATGCAAAAAAACAAAAAATAGCCTATTGAACGTACTATTTTATAGTATTTTTAGTTTTATACGTACCAAACAATAGTACAAAAATGAAATTTCTAAAACTAATCCTACTTACGGGATTTATTTTATTACAATCCTGTAAGGAAGAACAACCTGTAACCAAAGTTAAGGCCGATAGCGGAATAACTACATTCTACCTCATACGCCATGCGGAAAAAGATAGAAGCAATCCTGACGACGCCGATCCAGAATTAAATCAAAAAGGATTGGGTAGAGCTATGCATTGGGCTGAAATACTTAAAGATGCTAACATTGATGCCATCTATTCTACAGATTACGCAAGAACTTCAATGACAGCCGCGCCTGCGTCGGTTAAATATAATATAGATGTGCAATATTATGATCCAAGAGCGCTAGACTTAGACCAATTTAAAACCGATAACATAAATAAAAATGTATTGGTGGTGGGACACAGCAATACAACACCACAAATGGCCAATATGCTACTAGGTGATGAGAAGTACGAAGCTTTGGATGATAGCGAGAACGGAGCACTTTTTATCATAAAAATTGTGAACGGTGTAGCTTCTGACTCAAAATTAATTTTTACTTGTAATTGCACGGATTAACAGTTATATCCTCAAGTTTTATTTCAGACAATAGTTCTAATTTACCAGATTCATACAACTTATCTATGTCTTGTATAGGATTGTCTAACTGTGTGCTTTTATAGTTCTGGTAATCCACGAAACGAATACCGCCAACCGTTCTTTCATTAAATGCTTTTCTAAACCGTTGACCGCCGCCATCTACTTGAAATTCATAAGCTAGGTACTCCGGTTTATAGGTTTTTGAATTGAACCAATATACATAAATATCGTCATAGTCTTCGCCTCCACCCTTTTGGTCGAACGTGACTTCTACTTTGTGAAATTCTGTAGTATCTATAGTTACTTTTCCTAAATACTTTTTATTTACAGCAGCATCATTAAGCCCATAAGGAAGGTATGCGAAATAATGTACCGAGTTTACCGAATTGGCATAGACATTCGCCAATGAATCAGAAATTACGATAAGACTATCGTTCATATAACGTTTAAAATCTTTTGAAGTCCTAACATCTTTAATTTTTGTACTATCTTTTTGAAAGCTACGTGTTAGCTTCCTTTTATTTGCAGGCCCCGTTGCCGTATAATCAATATCGCGAAAACGAAAAGAAATATCAGTAGTGACATAATTTTCTCCACCTGTTACCGAGATACTTTTATCAACGATTTCTTGTGCCGTTGGTTGCTTTGTTTTTTCCTCACACGCCATTATCAATAACAGCGCAACTAAGCAATACATTTTATTCATCTGTTTCATTTTTATGGATTAATGAACGCTAAAATAACACGTTGTTCCCTATTTATTTAAATTTTGAGAATTCATATTACCCGTTTCTCCCATATTCTGTTTATGCTTATTCGTAAACCTACAAGATTCATTACAAATGAAACGCTTTAATTCTTTTTAAAAGTAAAGCTGATTATTTAATTGTGCTTATTTTTGTACCGTATGCAAAAGAATATCAATATAAAAAACAAAAAAGCACGGTTCGAGTATGAACTGCTAGACAAATATACGGCCGGTATTGTTTTAGGAGGTACCGAAATTAAATCCCTTAGATATGGTAAGGCATCCATTTCCGAAAGTTTTTGCGAATTTAACGATCGTGGAGAGCTTTTTGTCATCAACATGCAAATTGATGAATATTCCCACGCATCACATTATCAGCATAAACCCAAGGCACAGCGAAAACTGTTATTACAAAAAAGGGAATTGAAAAAACTTCACAAAGAGGTAACCGCTTCTGGCCTAACCATTGTTCCCTTAACACTTTTCATAAACGATCGCGGACTTGCAAAAATACAAATCGCTTTAGCGAAGGGGAAAAAACTCTATGATAAGCGGGAAACGATGAAAGACCGAGATAATAAACGTGATTTAGCACGTGTAAAAAAGAGCTTCAATAACTAGTGGTTTATCCTAATTTTTGTTTTCCAATAAAGGCACAAATTTAAACGAACCAAATTCTTCTTTTTTAAATTCCTTCTCCGTAGTTCTTACATATAGCGTCATAATCTGTTCCTCAAATCCGACAGGGATAACCAACCTACCCCCCACTTTTAATTGGGACAATAAGGCCTTTGGAACTTCCGGTGCACCAGCAGTTACGATAATACGGTCAAAAGGAGCGTCTTTGGGAAGGCCTTTATAACCATCTCCAAAAATAGTCTTCTTGGGTCTGTAGCCCATTTTCTTAAAGAATAGACTTGTTTTCTTAAACAGCTCTAATTGGCGCTCTATAGTATAAACCTTAGCCTTACATTTCAACAGAACTGCTGTTTGATAGCCACTACCTGTTCCAATTTCCAAAACATTCATGTTAGGTTCCAATTCCAATAATTGACTTTGAAATGCTACCGTATAGGGTTGAGAAATGGTTTGGTTGGCCGCTATGGGAAATGCTTTATCCTGGTAGGCATGCCCTTCAAAACTACTGTCCATGAACAAATGTCTGGGTATATCGCGAATTGCATCTAGCACCTTCGTATCTACTATTCCCTTCTCTATCAATAGTTGCGCTAATTGGTTGCGCATTCCCCTGTGTTTTAAGGTATCTTTCAATGGTGGTTTGTTTGGAATTCAAATGTAACAAAGTTCCCCGTACGAAAGAAACACAATAAAAAAACCTTATCAAAAAACTGAATTTTGACTGGGGCATTCCTGTTAACTTCTAAACTATGCGTATTTTTGATAAAAAGAAAAATCATGCTAAAAGCAGGTGTTTTGGGAGCCGGTCATTTAGGGAAAATCCATTTGAGATTGCTCCAAGAATCCGAAAAATATGAATTGATAGGATTTTACGATGCTGACATTATCAATGGAAAAAAAGTAGCAGCAGAATTTGGTTATACCTATTTTGACAATATAAATGAGTTGATCGCTGCTGTTGATGTTGTGGATATTGTAACGCCAACACTTTCCCACTACGACTGTGCAAAAAAAGCCATGGAGAGTGGAAAACATATATTCATAGAAAAACCCATTACCAACACCTTAGCCGAGGCCGAAGAACTGCTGGTACTGGAACAAAAAAACAATGTAAAAGGACAAGTGGGGCATGTAGAGCGATTTAATCCCGCTTTTACCGCTGTAAAAGATGCCATCCACGAACCTATGTTCATTGAAACACACCGTTTGGCAGAGTTTAACCCAAGAGGGACTGATGTTCCCGTGGTGTTAGATTTGATGATACATGATATTGACGCAATTCTTAGCGTGGTAAACTCCCAAGTAAAACAAATTAATGCTAGCGGAGTTTCTGTGATAAGTCAGTCTCCAGATATTGCAAACGCACGACTGGAGTTTGAAAATGGATGTGTGGCTAACTTAACGGCGAGTAGAATTTCCTTAAAAAATATGCGTAAATCGCGTTTTTTCCAAAAGGATGCCTATATATCAGTCGATTTTTTAGAAAAAAAGGTAGAGGTGGTGAAAATGAAGGATGCACCTGAACATCCTGGAGATTTTGATATGGTGCTGCAAAATGCGGAAGGTTTAAAAAAACAAATTTATTTTGAAAACCCTACGATAGCTCCCAATAATGCGATTTTGGATGAGCTGGAAGCTTTTGCAGACGCCATAAATCACAATACCACACCTGTAGTGTCCCTAAAACAAGGTACTGATGCCCTAAAAGTAGCTTTACAGATTATAGCTTCATTTGAGGATAACAAAGTGCAATTGTAGTTTTAAGCATTTAAAATCTTTGTCCACATGTTCGGAATAACCAATTTTGAAACTTTTTTAATAGCTGCAATACTATTAAATATTACTCCCGGGGCGGATACGATTTATATTCTTAGCAGAAGTATCTCGCAAGGGAAAAAAGCTGGAATTTTATCGGCTTTTGGTATTTCAACTGGCGCATTGGTTCATTGTATTATTGCTGCATTTGGACTTTCTGTAATCATTGCCCAATCTGCCAATGCATTTATTACTATTAAATACTTGGGGGCGACTTATTTGATTTTCTTGGGTGTTAAAGCCTTAATAACAAAATCAAAAAATAAATTTGAACTTGAACAGGTCCACATAAAGAAAGTGAGTAATCGAAAAATATATATTTCAGGAATTTTAACGAATATTCTAAACCCAAAAGTAGCCTTGTTCTTTTTGGCATTCTTACCGCAATTTATTGATCCTAACTATGCAACAAATTCACTACCCTTTATAATGCTTGGTTTGGCGTTTATTACGACAGGAACAATTTGGTGCTTGCTGCTAGCCTTATTTTCAGCAAAAGTATCGGACAGCATACGAAACAACTATTCTATAAAAAGATGGTTGAACAGAACAACTGGAGTAATTTTCATTGCACTAGGAATAAAATTAGCACTCTCGGAGAAATAATAGCCGCTAATGATAAAAGTTCTTAAATTGTTAGTATAACGCTACTTAAGTATGGGTTTAAACGGAAATGCAATAGCTTATTCGCTTTGCTATTTATCTTACACGAATCCATTGTTTGGGTCCAAACCAAAGTATCAAGTATGACTGAAGTTAATGAGTTTACGTTACAGGGATAATATCAACTATAGAAAATAAAATAAGTAACAGATGAAAAATATAGCGGTTATAGGTGCCGGCACTATGGGTAATGGCATCGCACACGTTTTTGCGCAAACAGGCTTTAGTGTGCGTTTAATAGATGTTTCACAAGTAAGTTTAGATAAGGGCATCGCTACCATTTCCAAAAATTTGGATCGCATGGTGAGCAAAGAAAAAATTTCCGAAAACGATAAGTCGAATACCTTAGCTAATATCACTTTGTTCACTAAGTTAGACGAAGGAGTAGCTCAGGCTGACCTTGTTGTGGAAGCGGCTACCGAGAATTGTGAATTAAAATTGAAAATTTTTAAAGATTTAGATGCACTTTGTGAGCCCAGGACAATTTTAGCTACTAACACGTCCTCCATATCGATCACTCAGATTGCTGCAGCAACTTCAAGGCCCGATAAGGTTATTGGGATGCATTTTATGAACCCAGTACCCATTATGCAGTTGGTAGAAATTATACGGGGCTATAGTACATCCGATAAAACCACAGCTATGATAATGGAACTTTCTAAAACCCTGGGAAAAATACCAACCGAGGTAAACGACTATCCCGGGTTTGTGGCCAATCGTATTTTAATGCCCATGATTAATGAAGCAATTGAGACGCTACAGCATGGAGTAGCCGGAGTGGCCGAAATAGATACCGTAATGAAATTGGGAATGGCACATCCGATGGGACCACTCCAATTAGCCGATTTTATTGGCTTAGACGTGTGCCTTTCTATATTAAACGTGATGCATAACGGCTTCAAAAATCCTAAATACGCTCCTTCTCCCCTACTTGTAAACATGGTTACAGCCGGTAAGTTTGGGGTTAAGTCTGGCGAGGGTTTTTATGACTATAGTGAGAGCAGAAAAGCAGAAACAATTTCCAAACAATTTTTAAAAGCATAAATGGCGACAGTTAAACCATTCAAGGCTATAAGACCAACACAGGACAAGACACCCTTTGTGGTTTCCCGCTCCTATCAATCCTATACTAAAAAAGAACTAAATGCTAATTTACAATTCAATCCGTTTTCGTTTTTACACATTATAAATCCTGGATACAAATTTGACAAACAGGTAACGGGTACAAAACGGTTTTCCTTGGTACGAAACCGTTATTTGGAATTTTTAGAGGAAGATATTTTAATAAAAGATGAAGTACCCAGCTTTTATTTATATCAAATCGAACAGGATAATGTAATATGTTGTGGGCTTTTTTGCGCTACATCGGTAGCAGATTACAGGAATAATGTTATCAAAAAGCATGAGGACACCATTAAACGCAGGGAAACTTTGTTTGCAAACTATCTTAACACGGTAAAATTCAATGCTGAACCAGTGTTAATGACCTATTCCGATACAGAGGAACTAAAAACACTATTGAAATCGGAAAAATCAAAGGATCCTACACATCATTTCACTACTACAGACAAGGTAACCCATACCCTTTGGGTGATTTCGGATACAACAATAACTAAAAACATACAGCATCAATTTGCCTCCGTAGAAAAGCTTTACATAGCAGATGGTCATCATAGAAGTGCATCATCGAATCTATTAGCGAATATGTCTGAAACCGAAACTAAATCACGAGAAAAACCAACCGATTACTTTATGAGTTATCTCATTCCCGAATCGGAAATACGGATTTATGAATTCAACCGTTTGATAAAAGATCTGAACAACTTAAGTAAGGAGGAATTCTTAATGGGCTTAGATACCTACTTTAGAATAGAAAACAAAGGTAATGTGCTGTATAAGCCGACTAAAAAACATCAATTTTGTATGTATTTGGACGGTGAATTTTATTCTTTATATTTGAGAAAGACAGCTTATAACTTTACGGATACCCTAAGTGAACTTGACACCCAAATACTGTTTAAAACCGTTTTACAACCTATTTTGGGAATATCTGATCTTAGAAATGACAAGCGCATCTCTTACGGCTATGGAAAGCACAACGGAATACGTATGAAAAATGAAATCGATGCCGGAAACTACGTAGTTGGATTTAATATGCTTCCGATCAGTATTTCAGAATTAAAACGCATTGCCGACGATGGTTTGGTCATGCCTCCGAAAAGCACCTATATTGAACCAAAACTTCGAAGCGGTATAGCCATTTACGAACTTTAGCATTTTAATAGATTAGATACTTTCAGTTACATGTCGATACAAAAAAACTTAGCGAACATTCAAGAATCCATTCCCCAACACGTAACCCTGGTTGCGGTCTCCAAAACTAAGCCAGTTTCCGATTTGCTCAAGGCTTATGAAGCCGGACAACGAATTTTTGGCGAGAATAAGATCCAGGAAATGACACAGAAATGGGAAGAAATGCCCAAAGATATCCAATGGCACATGATTGGGCACGTTCAACGCAATAAGGTAAAATATATGGCAGAATACGTAGCACTGATCCATGGTGTCGATACCTTAAAACTCTTAAAGGAAATAGACAAACAAGCCAAAAAACACGATCGTATAATTTCATGTTTATTGCAAGTTCATATCGCAGAAGAGGATACTAAATTTGGTTTTGATGAAGTGGAGCTTTTGGAACTAACTGAAAATCCTGAGTTTCTACAATTACAAAACATTAGCGTTACCGGGCTCATGGGAATGGCCACCTTTACTGATGATAAAGATCAAATACGACGAGAGTTTAAAACCCTGAAAGTACTTTATGATTCGATTAGTACTAAAATCCCAAGCATGAACACGCTATCTATGGGAATGAGCGGGGATTACCATATTGCCATGGTAGAAGGAAGTACCATGGTGCGTATTGGAAGTAGTATCTTTGGAGCAAGAAATTAAGATTGATAATATTACAAGTTAACTATACTCATAGATTTTAACAGGGGAAAAGGAAGATGTACGCCATTTTAGATATTGAGACAACAGGAGGAAAATACAATGAAGAGGGTATCACAGAGATAGCCATACACAAGTTTGATGGTCATAAGGTCGTAGATACTTTCATTAGCCTGGTTAACCCTGAGAAAGACATTCAGCCTTTTGTAGTCAATCTTACTGGTATAAATAACAAAATGCTCCGTACTGCGCCAAAATTTCATGAAGTGGCCAAGCGTATTGTTGAAATTACCCAAGATGCTGTAATTGTAGCCCATAATGCTCAATTTGATTATCGAATATTAAGAACTGAGTTTAGGCGTTTAGGGTATAACTACCAACGTAAGACACTCTGCACGGTTGACCTTTCCAAAACGCTATTACCCGATGCAGAATCCTATAGCTTGGGAAAATTGGTGCGGTCCTTAGGTATTCCAGTTACCGACAGACATAGGGCGAACGGTGATGCACTAGCAACAATCAAACTGTTTCAACTCTTATTGGCAAAGGATAGCGAAAAGATAATCATACAAGATGTAATCAGAAAAGAAGCCCATGGGGAGCTTTCTGAAAAACAATTGGATATCGTACAGAGTATGCCCAATGAAACAGGGGTATTTTACATGCATAATAAGGACGGAGACATTGTGTACCTTAGCCAAAGTACCGACATCAAAAAACGGGTAAATCAATTGTTTACCAAAAGCGGTGATCGGTCAAGAAAATTGGTCAAGGAAACCAAAAAAGTAACATTTGAACGAACGGGTAGCGAGTTGGTTGCGGTATTAAAGGAACACCAAGAGTTACTTAAAAACAAACCAAAATACAATTCATCGCCCAAAAAGAGAATGTTCTCTCATACCTTGTGCTCTTCAACAAATGAAAGTGGGTATATAGAACTTAGGGCGGTACCGTTATCCGATTGCAAGGAGTTAAATAGTGTTTTCAATGGTGTTTTTAGTGCTAAAAATCATCTACACAAAATAACCAAGGAATATAAGCTCTGTGATAAATTGAATGGAATGAGCGAAGCGCGAAAAAACTGCGCTGCTTATGGCACTAATGAATGTAATGGTGCCTGTATTCAAAAGGAAGTTCCAGAAACTTACAACCTTCGCGTGGAAGAGGCTCTTGCAGAATATACACTAAAGGGTAAAGATGTGCTACTAATTGATAAAGGCAGAAAAATAGGCGAAAACAGTGTTATTTTGATTAAAAAGGGATCATTAGTGGGCTTTGGCTACTATGACCTAAACCATCAAATAAATAATATGCCTATCTTAGAAACTTTGATAACACCTATGAACGGAACAGCAAATGCTAATTTTATCATAGAATCTTATCTACGAAAAAAGAAAGTTAGTAAAATTATTGAATTAAATAGTACAAATTGAAAGACCAGAGACCTAGGATTGGTTGGAGAAGAAAACTTCATATAATAATATATGGAACCCATACACCATCTGGAAAACTTTTCGACATTATTCTACTGATACTCATACTATACAGTATCATTATTGTAATGTTGGAAAGCGTACCCACTTTTGATATAAAACATCATAAGTTTTTAAATATTTCCGAATGGGTGGTTACCATTCTTTTCACCATTGAATATATCCTTAGGATCATATGTATAAAAAGGCCTACGAAGTATATTTTTAGTTTTTTTGGCATTATTGATTTATTATCTACGGTACCAAAATACTTATCCATATTATTTGCTGGTTCTCAATATTTTACGGCATTTAGAGCCTTAAGACTGTTACGCGTATTTAGAATTCTGAAGCTAGTTCGTTTTGTTGGTGAATCTAACAATCTTATGAAAGCCTTAAAGTCAAGTAGGACTAAAATTTTGGTATTTGTGTTTTTTGTTTTGGTCATCTCGATACTTTTAGGAACCTTGATGTACCTCATTGAAGGTCCTGAGCACGGTTTTAATAGTATTCCTCATAGTGTATATTGGACCATTGTAACCTTAACTACTGTGGGTTATGGAGACATATCTCCAGAAACTCCCTTGGGGCAGTTGATTGCAACACTTATTATGATTATTGGTTATGGCATTATAGCAGTTCCAACTGGAATAGTTTCCGCAGAATATGCGGCCTCAAAAAATTTCGACGATAACGTTGATGAAGGGCGCGCATGTCCAAGTTGTTCTACTGAAATAGAGCTATCGGATGCGGATTATTGTAGAAAATGTGGCCATATATTAAAAGAAGAAGGTTGACTTCTAAAATGCTCATATCC
>CBDUKC010000071.1:0-12559 GCA_965367705.1 uncultured Maribacter sp.
CTCTTGGAGGTTCTATAGCTGGCTATTTGGTGGAGAATGGAGCTACCGTAATCTTGCTAGGCAGGACACTCGAAAAATTAGCAACCAAACAAATAGAGCTAAACGCGATTGCGAAAAATAGTACTTATTTTTTTGTAGTTGATGTTTTGAACGAGGAAGCCTTGCATAAAGTGAAAAGTAAAATTGAAGAACAATTTGAAAGTTTAGATGGCTTGATAAATTTGGCTGGTGGTAATCTTCCCGGAGCAACATTAAAGCCAAATGAGACCATTCATGATATTTCAATGGAGGATACACAAAAGGTGGTAGATATTAACTTGTTCGGAACGGTATTGCCAACGGTCGTTCTGAGCGAGTTGATGGCTAAACAAGGTCATGGGGTGGTCGTAAATATCTCTTCCATGGCAGCCAAGCAAAGTATTTCTAGGGTTTTGGGATATTCCATGGCAAAAGCAGGAATTGATATTTTCACCAAATGGATGGCGCAGGAAATGGCATCTAAATTTAGCGATAAGATTAGGGTAAATGCCATTGCACCTGGGTTTTTTATCGGAAACCAAAATAGAAGTTTATTAATCAATAAAGACGGTTCTTATACCCATAGAGGCAATAGTATAATTAAAAATACACCCATGGGGCGTTTTGGAGATACTTCTGAACTCAACGGAATGGTACATTATTTATTAAGCGATGCCTCTAGCTTTGTTACTGGAAGTATTTTTGATGTCGATGGTGGGTTCAACTCATTTTCAGGTGTGTAGCCTGTGGAGTATCTGAAGAAAATATTTCGTCCGTTTGGTCCCTCTTTTGGGGTGAATTTAGATGAATTCAAACAAATTGGTGCCTGTAGTATGGCAAAGCAGCAGTTGAATTTGACCTAGCACAGTTGACGGGATTGGAAATGGGTATTAGGGAGTCTATGGACTTGTAGTCGAGGTTGGCCGTGCTTCGTAGAAAAAGGGTTCAAGTTATTTTTCTATGCCGCCAGTTAATAAAAAATAGTGTTCTAGTTTTGTAAGATTTCTTCATACTCCCTAAAAAAGTCTTCCAGTCTTGACATTTTTTCATAAAAGAAAATCATGGTTTCTTGCCAGGTGTTTTTATTGTGAATAGAAACTCCTTCCAGTTCAACATAAATTCTTGATATTTCTTTACCGTTTTTTAAGAAATAATCATCCTTAAAATTAGCCTCAGGTAAGTACTCATTTATAAGAATTGATTTTAGGGAAATGATCTTTTCCCAATGGTGTATACGTTGCTCTAAATCGCCATCTACATCTATGGATACTATAGCTTTTCTTAAGTCGAAATGAAATTTTAAGGTGATTTCCCTTACACCTGTTTTATAGAAAAGCCATTTTCTGGGATATGATTTTCCAAACGCAATCCAGAACTCTTCCCGTAACTTTCTTGATTCCGCTTTGCTGAACATTTATAAAAAATAAGCAATGATGATACCCAATATTATTACCACTAATTTTCTCAGATTAAATTTATGCCCTTCTGAACTTTCAAAGAGGATAACGGTCGAAATATGAAGAAACACACCAATTACTAATGCATTCAATGGCATAGCATAATCGGATATGACCTGAACGTTGGCTGATAGGAATGTACCCAAGGGCGTCATTATAGAAAACAAAAGGATAAAAAGTAAAGCGTAGATAGGTTTTAACTTTGAGCCGAGTAAAAAGATACTTAAGATGATAGCGATAGGTATTTTATGGATGAGAATCCCATAAACTATCGTATGATTACTATGAATCGGTAGGCCTTCTAATAGGGAATGCACAGAAAGACTAGCGAAAAGCAGCCAAGGGAATTCACTACTTTCATTGGATAAGTGAACATGACCATGCTCTGCGCCTTTGGAAAAGAACTCTAAAAAAATTTGCAACAAAATTCCGCCCATGATGTACATGCCCATAGTCTTGCCAGAGGGTCCTAAATACACTTGCGGTAGTAATTCAAAAATAGTAAGGGCCAATAAGAAGGCACCACTAAAAGCTAGAAGCAATTTAAAATGCTCCTTTTTTTTAGGTTTGGTGATGTAAACAAAAGCAAAACTTAAAAGTACTCCAAGAATTGGGAGAATGTAGTTCATGTATAAGTTGGTTTGGCTTTTTAAACTGAAGTAGACAACAACCTACTTCTGCGTCAAAATTAACGTATTTTTGTGGTACGTTAAAAACAGCTGATGGGTAATAATTTTAGAATGGTCGCCAAGACCCTTTTCGGGTTTGAGGAAATACTGGCAAAGGAGTTAAGGAATTTAGGTGCAAGTAACGTGGTTGAGGGTACCCGAAACGTTGCTTTTGATGGTGATACAGGTTTTATGTACAAAGCTAATTTGTGTTTAAGAACTGCGATAAAGATTATTAAGCCTATAAACTCCTTTCAAGTTAGAGACGAAAAGGATTTGTATCGAAAGATTTATAATATGGATTGGGCAGAATATCTGTCTATTGAAGATACTTTCGCCATCGACTCAACCGTTAATTCGGAGCAATTCACCCATTCCTTGTACGTATCACAAAAAACAAAGGATGCCATTGTAGATAAGTTTAGGGATACGGACGGGCAAAGGCCTAACGTAGATGTAAAGCATCCTGACCTAAGAATTAATATTCACATTCATAACAATACCTGCAACGTCTCCTTGGATAGTTCGGGGAGCTCGCTTCACCATCGTGGTTATAGGATATCTACTAATATTGCACCTATTAACGAAGTTTTGGCAGCTGGTTTATTACTGTTAAGTGGTTGGGATGGACAATGTGATTTTTTAGATCCAATGTGTGGTAGTGGTACTATGCTTACCGAAGCGGCAATGATAGCTTGCAATATTCCTGCAAATATTAATAGAAAGGGATTCGCATTTGAAAAATGGCCCGATTTCGATGCAGAACTTTATGAAAAAATAGTGGATTCCAGTTTAAAGAAAACTCGGGAATTTCATCATAAGATAACTGGGTTTGATAAGGCCCCATCGGCCATAAGAAAAGCGCAGGAGAATATAGAAAATGCCAATCTAGAGGATTATATCACTGTTAAGAGAGAAAATTTTTTCAAGACTGAAAAACAAAACGAAGGGTCTTTACATATGTGTTTCAATCCACCATATGGGGAACGATTGGATCGTTCGGATTTAGACTCCGACTTTGATGTTGAAGAATTTTATTCTGATATTGGTGATACCTTAAAACAGTCCTATCCTGGAACGAGTGCTTGGTTTATTACTTCTAATTTACAGGCCTTGAAATTTGTAGGTCTTAGACCTTCAAGGAAAATAAAAGTATTCAATAGTCATCTGGAATCTCGATTGGTGCAATATGTAATGTACGAAGGAAGTAAAAAAGCGAAATACAACAAGGAAGCATAATTATGAAGTTAGAACACAAGGCTTTGCTTTTTAATTTTTTGGGATTTGCAGGATTATTCTTAATTGCCAGGTTTGGAATTGGTCAATTCATGGAACTCCCACGGTTGTACTTAGCCATAGGTGCGGCAGTATTCGCAACCTTATTGGCACCAAAATTTGCCGTAGTGCGTGATGCAGGAAAGGAAAAACTGATGATGAAATGGATTTTTATGAAATCACCTAAAGAGCTATAGCTTATTATTCCACTTTTTCCTCTTCAGCTATTTTTTTAATCTTGTTTTTCTTTTTGTACAAGGGTAAGAAATAGGAAATAGAATAATTGTAACCTACACCAAATTTACTGTCCCATGTTACTTTATTGAAACCAGGCACGAATAAAATTGGAAATCTACCTTCGTTCGCATCGGTGAAAAGAAATCCTAACCGCACGCTAGCACCCAAATAGATATTAGGGAATAGTTCTACTTTTGTACCTAAAACAGCCTCTAACCAAGATGCTGTGCGTCCGCTGAATTCTTCGGGTGTTTCAGATGCCGTAGCAAAAGCCTCTGGATTCCAATACCGATTGTTATCGAATATTTGGTAATTGTTTATTGTGTTGCTAAACGAACTGAACCCTAACCGTCCTCCATAGAAAATGAGGTTTTTCTCACCATACCAATTGGCATAAGTATTCCTGTCTACCCCAACTTTAATATAGCTTCCCGATGTGTTAAAGTTATATAGGTCTTCCTGTTGTGTTTTGTCCTCAGCACCTAATTCTGCTGCTATATACAGGTCTTGGGTTAAGCGATAATCCGCAACAAGTTCTGCACCTGTATAGTTTTCGTCTAGGGAGGAAGTAATTAGTCTACTAAGGTCCAAACCTATTCTTATACCATAGGATTGCTCATATACTACCGTATCCTTAGGTTTCGTGTCTATAGGTTTACTTTGGGCAGCTAAGGAAACCGAACCCAGAACTATACTTAGGCTAATGATATATTTTAACATGAGTAGAATCTGAGTTAATAATTTGAGCTCGGATAATCTCGATTTCCTGAATCCAGTTATCGGTATCTGTTTGCAAAACTGCATCTAGTTCTTCATAAGTTACTATGAAGCCACAAGCACGGGATTTAAAGTCTTCCACCCGAGCAAAATTGAAGTTTACAATGTCAATGTTGCCAGTTTCAACATCATCATCGTTATCAGCTGAATTTGATATTAGTAAATAGCTAGTACTATCTTCTATGGTTTTTAAGGGAATGTTAATCTTGTTTAAAGCGGTCCTATCTGCAACTGTATTTACAGTAACCGTTTGTCCTTCGCCTACAACTCTTAACGCGGTTACATTTTTAGGCGTATCCCTATTGTTAATGTCAAAAAACTCGATTACCATGAGCGGCGTGTTTCCTTCTACACAAATATCATCCTTTTCGCATGAAACCACTGTTAGTAGGCAGGTTAATAGCAAAATACTGAATCCAAAATTTTTCATGTATTTAAAATCTTGTTTACCAATTGTCAATTATTAGTGATGGGAAAACTGTAATCTAATCATTTAAAATCATCCCATTTATTAGTTGGTATCCGCTATAGCTTTCTTTTCTAAAAGTACAACATTTTCCACATGATGTGTTTGTGGGAACATATCTACAGGCTGAACCTTGGTGACATCATAAAGTGTCTTCATTAATTCTAAATCTCGCGCTTGGGTAGCACTATTACAACTAACGTAAACTACTTTTTGGGGCGCTATATTTAATATTTGTTGTACCACATCTTTATGCATACCATCTCTTGGCGGATCGGTAATAATAACATCCGGCATACCGTGTGCATTAATAAACGCCTCATTAAATACATTCTTCATATCGCCAACATAGAAATCAACGTTGCTTATTTTATTGTTTTCCGCGTTTGATTTTGCATCAAGAATAGCTTCTGGAACAGATTCTATACCTATCACTTTCTTGGCGTTTTTCGCAACAAACTGAGCTATTGTTCCTGTACCTGTATAGAGGTCATAAACTAGTTCGTTGCCCGTTAGTCCAGCAAAACTTCGTGTTATTTTATATAGTTCGTAGGCTTGGTTGGAATTGGTCTGATAAAAGGACTTTGCGTTAATCTTAAATTTAAGACCCTCCATTTCCTCAAAAATATGATCTCTACCATGATAACAACGTATTTCTTGGTCGTAAATGGTATCATTCTGCTTTGGATTGATAACATAGAGTAATGATGTGATTTCAGGAAATGTAGTTTTTAAGTGCTCTAATAAAAGCAATCTTTTGGTTTCTTCATTTTCATAAAATTGAACCAATACCATGATTTCACCAATAGAGGATGTACGTATCATTAGGGTTCTCAACATCCCATACTGATTTCTTGGGTTGAAGAATGTAATATTGTTTTTAGTAGCAAAGGCTTTCGTTTCTAAACGAATTGCGTTGGAAGGATCTTCTTGTAGATGACATTTATTAATATCTAATATCTTATCCCACATTCCAGGAATATGGAAGCCTAGTGCATTTTTATCGGTTATTTGGTTATCGGATTGTATCTCTTCTAAGGTCAACCAACGGCTATCCGAAAACGAAAATTCCATTTTATTTCGGTAAAAGTATTTTTTTTCTGAACCTTTTATCGGCATAATTTCCGGTAGCTCTAGATGACCAATGCGTTTAAGGTTGTTCTCTACTTCTTTTTGCTTGTAGAATAGTTGGTGCTCGTAGCCCATATCTTGCCATTTACAACCCCCACAAACTCCAAAATGTTCGCATTCTGGTTTGGTACGTTTATCGGATAGCGAATGGAATTTTGTAGCAACTCCTTCAAAATATGCTTTTCGCTTTTTAGTGGTCTGAACATCTACTACATCTCCTGGAACGGTATTCGTAAGGAAAATAACCCTGCCGTCTGGTGCCTTACCTATGGTTTTTCCTTTAGCTCCTGCATCGATTACCTCTACATTTTCAAAAACCTGTCGTTTGTTCTTTCTTCGCATGCGGCAAAAATAGGAATTGCTTTGTTTTAATTAAGATAACTTTAAACAGAATAACAATTATTTAGTAAAAATGAACCTTTTTAGACTTTCTAGGTCTATTAGTTAGAACTATGAATAATCAAAGTAAGACATTTGATGCGTTATTGGTCTTGGAATATCGCTCAGGTAATTCGAAAGCCTTGGAGCTACTGGTAAAAAAATACCATATAAAGCTTTGCAAACACGCCTATTGGTTCGCCCTTGACATGGATAGCTCGCAAGACATAGTTCAGGACAGCTGGAAAAGTATTTTGTCTAGCCTACCCACACTTAAGGAGCCTGAGCGGTTTGGAAGCTGGGTCTTTACAATTGTGACAAGAAAATCGTTGGATTATATTAAAAAACAAAAAAGAGGGAAGTATGAATTGCATCAGTACGGTCTTTTGATTGATACTGATATACATGACCCGTCGACGGATAATCAAGTTGTACTATTAAAAAAAGCCATTTTGACATTACCGCGTAATCAGCAGTTAGTGCTTCGACTTTTTTATACTGAGGGATATACCTTAAATGAAATACATGGAATACTTGACATATCTGTTGGAACCGTGAAGTCCCGTTTATTTCACGCAAGGGAAAAATTAAAACGAATTCTAAAACAAAAACAGCATGAATAATAAGGAAGAAAAAATTGATGAATTGATTAAAGAAGCTTTGAATAGTGAGGAAGCTAAATTCTACGATTCGCTGGGCGAACAGTCTATAATGGGAAAAGTAGGTACTGTCTACAAGGGCAAGATGGGTTGGCTTGCCACTGCGATGACTGTGGTGAATATTGGTGCTTTTATAACCTTCGTTTTTTGCATCACCCGGTTTTTGAAGACAGATGATACAGCAGGGCTAATTACCTGGGCAAGTGCGGGTTTTCTTTGCCTAATTCTGATGGTCATGTTAAAGCTATATGTTTGGATGCAGATGGATAAAAATGATATTTTAAGGGAGCTAAAAAGATTGGAGCTTCAGGTATCTGCATTGGCGCATAAACATTGAAAGGTAACGGCATAACCAATATCTTTTGACTCACTGAATTTTTTAGTAATTTTGTAACGCTACAAGGATGATTTCTCTCCTACGCTGAATTTTCGACACTTCGAAAGGAAAAAGGTACAGAAGGAATTGCTAAAGTTTTATTTAAAGTAATTTTTATCATGTCAGTTTTAGAAAACATCACTTCTGAAGATGCAATCGCATTGGAAGAAAAACACGGAGCCCACAATTATCACCCATTACCCGTAGTATTAAGTCGGGGAGAAGGTGTGCATGTTTGGGACGTAGAAGGGAAAAAGTATTATGATTTTCTTTCTGCTTATTCTGCAGTGAACCAAGGACATTGCCACCCAAAAATTGTGGATGCGATGGTTAACCAGGCAAAGACCCTCTCTTTAACATCACGGGCCTTTTATAATGATATGCTTGGAAAGTATGAAAAATATGCAACTGAGACCTTTCATTTTGATAAGCTCTTGCCTATGAATACTGGTGCGGAAGCCGTAGAGACAGCATTGAAAATATGTCGTAAATGGGCTTACGAGAAAAAAGGGATTCCAGAAAATCAGGCACAAATTGTAGTTTGTGAAAATAATTTTCATGGTCGTACCACCACCATTATTTCTTTTTCTAACGATCCGGTAGCTCGAAAGAATTTTGGACCGTTTACAGACGGATTTATAAAAATAGAATACGATAACCTTGAGGCGTTGGAACATACGCTTGAAGAAAATAAAAATGTTGCAGGATTCTTAGTGGAGCCCATTCAAGGCGAAGCAGGTGTTTTCGTTCCTTCGGAAGGATATTTGAGTAAGGCGAAAGCGCTTTGTGAAAAGTACAACGTACTTTTTATAGCGGATGAGGTACAGACGGGTATAGCTAGAACGGGTCGTTTATTAGCAACATGTGGTAATTGCTCCTGCTCCGATAAGCATTGTAGCGGCACACCCGAAACAAAACCTGATATTTTAATTCTTGGGAAAGCTTTATCTGGTGGTGCCTATCCGGTATCTGCGGTTTTAGCAAACGATGCCATTATGAATGTGATACGCCCTGGAAATCATGGTAGTACGTTTGGTGGAAATCCTATTGCTGCGGCAGTAGGTATGGCGGCGTTAGAAGTAGTAAAAGAAGAAGAATTAGCAGAGAATGCTTTTGTGTTAGGAGAACTTTTTAGAGCTGAATTAGACGCTTTTATTCCAATGAGCGATTTGGTTTCTAGCGTGCGAGGTAAGGGACTTTTAAACGCTATTCTTATAAATGACACCGAAGATAGCTCCACGGCTTGGGATATTTGTATGGCGCTGAAGGAAAATGGATTGTTAGCAAAACCCACCCACGGCAATATCATCCGTTTTGCACCACCTTTAGTCATGACCAAAGAGGAATTGCTAGATTGCGTTGGGATAATTAAGCGAACCTTAACCGAGTTTAAGAAGTAGTAATTCTGAATAATAGGATATGAAAAGTAAAGTCCCGTTTCAAAGAATTGAAACGGGACTTTTTTCTTTTGTTAAATGGTCTAACCGAAACCTCCTTCAGAAGCTGCTGAATATAGTATGGCACCAATAGCACCAAAATAAATGATACTCAAAATTAAAAGTATCCCAGCAATACCCAAACCTATATAGCAGAGTATTTTTCCCGTTTTTACGTTTTCGTACCCGATATACATGGAGCTGTCCAATTGATACAGTCTTTCTGCTTTTTTAGCACTGCTCAACCCTATAATACTAAATATAGCCCCAAAAGGTCCGCAGCAAACTACGGTGAGTACAATCGATAAAATTCCAAAGGTTAAGGCGTTGCTAGCCCCTGGTAGTGGTTGATTCATTGATGTTTATTCTGATGGTATACCTAATTGTTCTAAAAGCTCTTGGTTTTGTTCCATATATCCTTCCCATCCTCCCATGGAAGCGATTTGATAAATGCTCCATAACAGTGTTAATACCCCTAAGACCAAACCTACAATAGCTATAGTCTTTACCGTTTTTAAGGTGCTATAATTAGAATAGTCTTCTGGGTTCTGTTGGTACAGCTTATCATCTTTATTTACTAAAAATAATGCAATACCAGATAGTAAGATGCCACCTATTCCTACACTGAAGCAGCAACATATAAATGAAACAATACTAAGTATCATTGCGATCGTAACATTTGGTAATTTTTGTTGTTCCATAATTTTGGTTGTTTAATTAGATAAATTTTAATATATAATTGGTCAGTATAACTGCCACTGTGCTGATCATAAGCACATTGGTTATTTTGATTGCGTATTTAATAGAAAATAATTTATCCATAATCAAGAATCCAAAAAGCAGCAGCATAGGATAAATAGCAGGATACATTTCAAAAGCAGCGCTAAATTCTCCTTTAAGTAGAAAAACGATAGCCCTTTGCATACCGCATCCCGGACAGTCGAAGCCCCATATCTGCTTGGTAAAACAGGGGAGCATAAAGTTTTCTATGCCTAAAAAATAAGAGATAGTAAAAATCTGCATTTTAGTTAATGGTTCAGAAACGAAAATTACCATTATTTTTGGGGAAACAAAATTAAATTATGGCTGTTTTTAATGTAGGGGATAAAGTAGAAGCCATAGACGATGTGATTCGTGGGATAGTTACGCTGGTCAACGGCACTTCGATTACCGTGCAGACAGAAGATGATTTTTCTATGGTATTTGAAGCGAAGGAATTAGTTGTAATGGCGGGGAGCATTTCTGTAAGTAATTATGAAATTGCACAAATAAAAAAGGAAAAGGAACTTCCAAAAAAGCGCAGGTCTTCTTTCGCTAAGCCTAAGGAGCGTAACCTTCCCAAGATGGAAGTGGACCTTCATATAAACCAACTATTCAAAAATCCTAAAGGCCTTGGTAATTATGAAATCCTCAACTTACAATTGGAAACGGCGAAAAGACAATTAGAATTTGCAATCTCCAAACGTATTCAAAAAGTAGTGTTTATACATGGAGTAGGAGAGGGTGTTTTGAAGGAAGAACTGCACTACCTATTCAATAAATATGAAAATGTAAAGCACTATGATGCCAACTATCAAAAATATGGCCTAGGAGCTACAGAAGTATATATATACCAGAATGTATAGCTCTTGCTTAAAGTTTGGTGGTTACAGTTCCGAATTTGGAAATCTGTAAATCTGTGATCCTACTCCCGTCTTCCGTAACAAAGGAAATTTCGCTAAGTTCTATAACATGCTGAAAGGTTTCCGCATCAACCGCAGTGGTAGTTATTAGAATTACCCCGTTCTCTGCAATTACCTCTTCGGATACGATAGGCGCTACCGGTGGTACTTGGTCACAAAAATAGTTAGTGGTAACATTATCCGAGAAAATACGATACGTAAGTTTCGTGGTACCGGAAATCCCTGAGCTTATCACTCCATTACTTACCTCGTTTTTAAGCAGACCTGCAGGTAATTCTAAAATAAGCGCTTCGTCTACATTGATTTTAAATAGGACATTAGCAGAAGTTGCCGAAATGGTATCACAGCTTTCGACCGACTCAATACTATCAAAATCTATTGTGTCAATAGTTAAGTCTCCATCGTCACAAGATAAGAGGCAAGTGAAAAGAATAAGACTAAAAACTTTTTTCATAGGTCAAATTTACTGCAAATATTGGATATGCTAAGAGAGGTTTAAAACCATTTACAGGTTATTTAACTTAATTTGAATTATTTTTGAAATATAAGTAGGACTATTTGCAATAATTTAGTCAATTTTAAGCCGGCTACCTTCCGTCATTTTTATTGAATTTTCGATAGAGATAAAAATTTCTGTTAAGGGGGTAACCACCAAACTAATCGTGTACTAAGAATGAAAAATGTATATCTAGATAATGCTGCTACTACGCAAGTAAGGAAAGAGGTAATCGATAGAATGCAAGAGGCCTTGGCCAATTCTTACGGTAATCCATCTTCTACACATAGCTATGGAAGAACTGCGAAGACGGCCATAGAAAGTGCAAGAAAAATCATAGCCAAACAGATGAACGCTTTTCCTTCTGAAATTATTTTTACGTCAGGGGGTACAGAGGCAGATAACATGATTCTAAGGTGCGCTGTAAGGGATTTAGGTGTGAAAACCATAATTACAACTAAAATAGAACACCATGCCGTGCTTCATACCGTTGAGGAAATGTATGATAAAGGATTGGTGAATCTTTGCTTTGTGGATTTGAATGCTGACGGAAATCCAGATATGAAGCACTTAGAGCTGTTATTGACCAAAGATGATTCTAAAAAGTTGGTTAGTATAATGCATATTAATAACGAGATAGGAAATAAAGTAGATATCCATGCCATTGCAGTATTAGCAAAAGAACACGATGCGTTCGTTCATTCGGATACAGTACAATCTATTGGACATTATGAATGGGACGTAAAGGACACACCTGTCGATTTTCTAGCTGCAGCTGCTCATAAGTTTCATGGACCAAAAGGGATAGGTTTCGCTTTTATTAGAAAGAATTCAGGTATGGGATGCATGATTTCCGGAGGGTCACAAGAGCGAGGTTTTAGAGCAGGAACAGAATCCTTTCATAATATTGTTGGCTTGGAGGAAGCATTTATTAGTGCGTATGAAAATCTTGAGACGGAACAAAACTATGTTACGGATTTAAAACGATATTTTATTCAAAAATTAGAAAAGGAAATTCCAGGAGCAACCTTTAATGGCTTGTCCGCAGATTTAGAAAATAGCACCTATACCTTGGTAAATGTATGCTTACCAGTGCAACCGGAAAAGGCCTTGATGTTGTTATTTCATTTAGATATAAAGGGAATCGCCTGTTCCAAAGGAAGTGCTTGCCAATCAGGTAGTGATAAAGGCTCGCACGTATTATCTGAAATTTTATCTGAGGAAGACCAAAAAAAGCCTTCATTGCGTTTCTCCTTTTCAAAATATAATACTAATGAGGATATCGATTATACCGTTGGCGTCCTAAAAGAGTTTATGATACAATAGCCTCATCCAATGTTGTGGAATAATTTAGATTTGAAAAAATAAAAACTAAATCGTGAGTGGTTAGCGGTTTGTGATATAGATGTTAAGTAGTTGTCGTCAGTTTTGTCCTAGTTTAGAAAATAGTTTTTGGTGCTAATTTAGATGTAGTGCGTGAATTATGATTAGCACCTACTGTAT
>CBDUKC010000072.1:0-12497 GCA_965367705.1 uncultured Maribacter sp.
CTTTTTATGCTTAAGAATTCGGTAGTGCTTTTGTTCTTATTTTGTTTCGTTGCCCTGTCCTTTTCCCAAGAAAAAGTAGTGGTCTCCGGACAGCTGTTCGATGCGGAAACGAAGGAAACGCTGCCCTTTGCCAATGTTGCCGTACATACCTTTAAGGACAATGTTCTTTTTACCGGCGCAATTACGGATGTTGATGGCCGATTTGAAATTCAGGAACTTCCCACAGGTACCTATGAAATCTATTTCTCCTTTATCGGATATACCGCGAGTCAGCAAACACTCGTAGCCGGGGGGTTAAATACGACTTTTGATTTAGGTAAGATTGAATTGATACCTGCTGCAGAGGCCTTGGACGAAGTACAGGTGATCGGGAAAGAGGCCACTACGAACGCAGACCTGAACAAGAAGTCTTTTAATTTAGCGGATAATATTGCCCAATCTGGGGGATCTGTTTTAGATGCCATGAAAACCATGCCCGGCGTCACTTTTGACCAAGAAGGTAAAGTGGTCCTCCGCGGAAGCGATAAAGTGGTGGTCCTTATCGATGGGAAACAAAGCAGTCTTACGGGTTTTGGAAATCAAAAAGGCTTGGCCAATATTCCCGCGTCCAACATCGAGAAGATTGAAATCATCAATAACCCATCTGCCAAATACGATGCCAATGGCTTTGCCGGCATCGTCAATATCATCTACAAGAAAGAACAACAGACCGGCTTGAACGGCGATATAGGACTTTCCTTCGGGGTAGGTGCTGTGGGAAAACGCCAAGCAGACACCCCTACGGACTTGGGTAGTTATGACACCAACCCCAAAGTAATTCCAAGTATCAACCTAAACTACAGAAGGGGTAAACTCAATTACTTTCTACAATCGGAATTCATTCTTCAGGAAGCCTTGCCCAACAACGAGTTTACCACCCGTAACTATGACGATGGCCGTAACATTAGCTCTCAAGTACCCGAAAATAGAAAACAGTTTAGGTCCATCATCAACGGCGGTATCGATTACGATATGGACGATAACAATCGATTCACCTTTTCCGGACTCTACGACAGGGAAAAACATATCGATACCTCGCAGGTCGCTTTTATCGACCTAGATACCAATACCAGAAACCGATTGTATACCTGGGAAGAGGAGGAGGTAACGCGGTATATCAATGCAGCGGTAAATTACCGTCATAGCTTTGAGCAGGCCGGGCATACGCTCAGTGCAAATGCGCAATACACCCAAGGCTTGGAAGATGAGACCTATTCGCTAAACGACAGCTCCGCGGTACGGATCGGAAGGGACAAGACGAATATCCGCGCCATTGAAAATACGACCAGTATCTCATCGGATTATGTGCGTCCCCTGCGATCCGGTCGTGTGGAACTGGGGGCCAAGTTGCGTATAAGACGCCTGCCCGTGGAGTATACGATTACTCCGGGAAACCAATCCATCATCTATCCAGATTTGGGAACCTTCTCGGACTGGGGCGAAAATTTATATGCGGGCTATGTGAACTACCTTTTGGAAAAAGAAAAGTATGATGTGGAGGCCGGACTTCGAGGGGAACAGACCGATGTTTTTTACGATGTAGACCCCGTAAATGTCTACTATCCCAACAACGACAACTACGATTATTTTGAGCTTTTTCCAAGCATGCGTTTTACGTACAAACTAAACGAGGTGAATAAAGTATCGGTCTTTTACAATAGAAGAATAGACCGTCCTGGAGAACCGGAACTCCGGGTATTCCCAAAATATGACGACCCTGAGCTTTTAAAAGTAGGGAATCCCTACCTGCGGCCACAATTTACCGATGCCTTTGAAATCGCCCATAAATATTCATGGGATTCCGGTTCCTTATTTTCCGCCGTATATCACAGGATCATTCAGGACCAGTACATGCGCATCTTTGCTATTGACGATTCCAATCCCGATTATGATATTGTGAACAGGATTTATCAAAATACGGGTCGTGCCACCAATACAGGGCTAGAGGTATTGTTGGGCCAGGACCTGACCACCAACTGGAACGTATCGGGAAGCCTTAACTGGTATTCCAATGCTATAGACGCCTACCAAGGGGTGCTGCTGTTCCCTTTTGAGCGCGCCTTTGCCATAAACGCCTCTACAGCCAATGCCTATGATGCCAAGGTGACTACGGAATTTAGGTTACCAAAAGACCTTACGCTGCAACTTACCGGCATTTATTTTTCAAAAAGAAATATTCCCCAGGGAGAACAGCTTGCACGTTCTTCGGTAGATGTTGGGATAAAGAAAAGCCTATGGGATAAAAAAGCGGAACTGACCCTATCGGCCAGCGATATCTTCAATAGGTTCGGAATCCAGCAGCGTATCACCAATGAAGCATTTACGGCCTTGTACCAAAACTTTTTCGAGACCCAGATTTTTAGGCTTGGATTTAAATACAAAATCTAATTTCTTTTTTTCAAATCCATGAAACGTAACGATGTCTTTTGATTTTCTTTTTACATTTAAATCCTATAACTATCGGAATGGTCCCTTCATCGTTCCTATCTATGTCCTATGCGTATAAAAATCCATTTAAAACGAGCAGTTCATGTGGTCCTAGTTGCGGTGCTTTCTTTTAATGCGCTAAACACAAGGGCACAGAACAAGGCCATTCAAACGTCTGGGGATGTATTGTTATTTGCACTGCCCGCCACGGCGCTGGCAGGCTCGTTACTTATTGGGGATAACAAGGGGACCTGGCAATTTACCAAAGGGGCATTGCTGAACCAGGCACTGACCATCGGAATTAAGTATGGGGTAAACAAAGAGCGTCCTTTTAATAATGGGGACAGGGCGTTTCCCTCGGGGCACACCTCCACCACCTTTCAAAGTGCCGCGTTTATCCAAAAAAGATACGGCTGGGCCTATGGTATTCCTGCATATGCCTTGGCAGGATTTACGGGCTTTAGCCGGCTCAATGCACAAGTGCATGACGGTTGGGATGTGTTGGCAGGGGCGGCCATAGGGATAGGGAGTGCCTACCTGTTTACCACGCCATATCAACAAGAACACCTACAACTTACGTTTAGCAGTTGGGATCGAAATTATGCTCTTGGATTGGTATACAAATTTTAAATACCGGCGCTATTGTAAAAGGGGTTCGGTTTTACCGATGCCCAAGGCCTAAGTTGCGGTCTGGCTCATGATTTCTCTGTGTATCGCTGGCTACCAGGCCATGGTACGGGCTCCAAAAGCCTATAGACCTTGATAATACGGCTAGGAATATCGATGTGGGATGCTGATTTTATGCGCGGGATTAATGACCGATGTCACCAACTCCCCATAGGATTTTTACTTTTCAGTTCAACCTCAAGTTGTATGTTTCGTGTGCCTAGGGCTGTCAAGGGGGTGGTCAAAACACTAAAATCCAATCTACGTACATAGATTGGATTTTTAGTTTAAAGCAATACATGTGGGGGAACTCCAGCATTAGCGGTATTATGGGCATTTTCTAGCACTAAAGCAACGGTCAAGTTATGTATGTATTTCAAGTATCCTATTTTTGAATCCTCGTCCGTACTAGGTGCTTCATAGGAATTCATCCGTAAAACAAGTAGTAGGCAATGAAGTTTAAATTACAGGAACTTCAATGGTTAAGAACATATCTTGTCCATCAGCGTCTTCCCCTTGATAAAATTTAAAAATATAGGGTTCTTGCTGCAGGGCTTGTACAGGTATCGAAAATGTAGTTTCTCTACTATTGGGCGTACAGGGAATACCCTCATCAACATGCCCAATAGGGTAAATTAGTCTTGAGCTTCCTTCATAGCGGTAATCATATTGATTATAATAGAAATAACAGCTATCGGGTAATTCGATGGTCACATTAATTCGATAGGTACGTCCATAAATAAATTCATCTGGAACATCTGCACTTATCGTACTCACATATGCTAAGGAGAAATCGTGGTAGTTGTCATTGTCAGTACTACATCCAACTAATAAAAAAGCGATTAACGAAAGGGAAATAAAATTTTTCATACGATATATTTTAAGCAAAAATAAATATTCAATTAAGGATAAAAGATGACATGCAATGTCACCTGTTATAAAATAGCGCTCTAGCGCTATGGATTAGCCTATTCATTTGAAGACGTTTACATCCTATTACTGTACCAATTCTTCCACTAATTCTGATTCCTCTTTTGTTAATGGAGTTCCCTTTATAGAGACCAAGAGTTCTTTTAGTTTACTAGCGCTATCCATAGGTACTACTTCAGCATTAAAATCAATTTTGGTAAATAATCTTTTGACCTCCTCAATTGCCTTTAATTTTAAGGGATTTTGATCAGGATCATTTATAGTGCCTTGCTCAATCATAATCAATTTGTATTTATTCATGATGTAAAATTTTGCGCAAAGGTATTTTTAGAAATCAGGAGACTTTATGACAGCGGGTGTCATAAGGATTAAATTGGGTAATTTTAGGTATCCCTTAAAATCCAAGCCTTATGAAAAAGTATTCATCAATTGGAGAATTGTTAATAGATTATCGGATCCTGAGTAATACCTCTCAGATAGCACTCGCTTCACAGTTCGATGTAGACATTCGCACCATACAGCGGTGGGAGAAAAACATGACCTTATTAAAACCAGATAAGGAAGAGGCCATGGTAGATGTTACTTTTATACCCTATCAAGTCATACGCAATTTAAATGCCCCTGTCTCTATCCCTACCTTTTATGATTTTGATTTGAGAAAGTATTCCTTGTCTACCATTGCTAATGAATTGCCTGATGCCGATTGGATGAAATCTAAAATGGACTATGCAACGGACAGATTAAGAACCATAGGACACGATTCAGATATACATGATATTATAAGATGCACCATGGTGCATAAGCATGTATCAAAATCCATCCGTAAAGAATTAATTGTAAAGGCAGTGGAGCTACTTCCTGAATTAAACGCCATACTCTTTGATGGTTCTGGGTATTATGCCGGTCATATGGTGTTTTTTCCGATTAGTCAAACCTGTTATCGTAAGATTAGAAACAGGTCTATGAAAGAAGAAGAGCTAACAGAATTGGATTTTATCGAGTATAGAAAAGTAGCTAATCCGGTTTTTTACGCCTATGATGTAGGCACGGATTGTAACGAAAACATGTTTTATATTGCTGGATCCGTCATGCGGTTTTTTAAGGAAATTCAAAATAAGAACTATCTATATGCCAGCTATACCTCAAGAGATGACACGTATACCCTTAATAAGAGTATTGGTACGACCCTAGTTTGGGAAGATAAAATCAAACAAAAGGAAGTAAAGAGCAAAGCACCACCAAGACTCTATGAGGGAAATTTTGAAAAGTTTTTAAACGCATAGCTGTTAACGGGTATGCAGCTGGCTTGTACTCATACATCGTAGATAAGCGCGATATAGCCCAATAGAAGTCCGAATCTAGCAAGTGTACTGCTGCGGCCTAGCCTTGGTTGGGCGCGCAGGAAGCCCTATCCCACAAAACTGCTAATAGTAGGGATAGGAGTAGCGATGCGGAATGCTGATTTTGTATTCCGATTGCAGAAAGGTTACAATATCGGTAAGTTCCTGAACGGTCATCACATAGTTGTAATTCTTCATTTTAGAACCGCCTGCATCGGTTGTTGGGGTGTCGTTATTTTGGGTGTAGGGCAGGGCTATTTTGTGTGAGGGATTAATGACCGAGGTCACCAGCTCCCCATAGGTTTTTATGTTGGGCAGTTCGCCCCCAAGTTGTATGTTCAGATTATCGGGTCCGCCCTTATAGGCAATATCGGCAATGGTATGGCACTCCGTACAGGACAAACGGGTAAAGGCCGCTTTTCCGCGTTCTATATCCCCTTCGGGTAGGGCAAAGCCCCGTTCTTGCTCATTGCAGCTGGTGAGGAATACGCCTCCGCAGAGGAGGAGGAATAGCCCTAGGTAGGATGATAGGTTACAGATTGTTTTGTTTGTATGGCTCATGATCTGTTGTTTTAGGTTCGTATTTCGTCTAGCCCCTGAGCGGCGCCTAAAACAAATATAGGGAGCGAGAGAAACACCGAAAATGACCTAGGTCAGCATAGCATATCCTGGTATTGAGATTTTGGGGTTTTCAAAACTTAATTCTAATTCCTTAACGTTCTCCATAGGGAAAGTTGAGTAGCTTAGAAGATTACCTTATCGATGTTCCCAGTTTCAATGAAATACGCTTAAAACTTATGTTTTACAAGAACTATCCCTTAAGTAGTAGCAAATGAGTTAGCACGATTTCGTTTAAATGGTTTTATCTGATAGCCGATATGTTTGTATATTCCCTCTGAACTTGGAATGATTGAAATCACTAGTTCATGAAAAAAAGCGTATTTCTTGCCTTTTACGTACTATACTGCGCTTATCGCCCAAAGGATAGCTCTTTGTAAAAAGATAAAGACCCCCTTGGCCGAAAAGGTTAACGTAGATACGATGAACATACAAGAAGTAAAGAAGTTAAATCAGTAAGTTGTCCGAACGCTCCTTTAATGCATCAAAAACATTTCAATATGATAGTGCAAACTAAATCTAACGGAAAAATATATACTATTAATTCAACCTTATTTATCAGGCTCATTTTTCTTTCTTGCTTTTTCTTTGGGTCTAGCATGGCGTATACACAAGAAGATAAATCAAAAAAAACATTTAATATTATCGATTATGGTGCTATTGCTGATGGGCAAACCATGAATACTAAAGCCATACAAGCAGCAATAGATGCCGCCCATAACAGAAAAAAGGGTGGCAGGGTTGTTCTTCCCAAAGGCACTTTTCTATCGGGAAGCATAGAAATGAAAAGCAATGTTGACGTGTACCTCGAAGCTGGTGCCATTCTTCTTGGGAGCACAAACCCCGAAGATTACAAACCCATGGATACAGAAGGAAGGCCAAGTTCCCCTAAAAATGATGATAACTCTCAGATGGCTTTGGTACTAGCCAATAAGGCCAATAATATATCACTTTCTGGGAAAGGTGTAATAGACGGTCAAGGAAGAGCACTTGCCTTGCACATAGATAGTCTGCATCATGCCGGAATCAAGATAGACCCCAAGTACAATTACCGGCGCATGCGGCCCAATGAAACAGCACGTCCCAAGCTGTTTCGGTTCTCTCAATGTACAGAGGTGAAGATAACCGATTTGGAAATTAAGAACGGGGCTTGTTGGGGCTTGTCCTTTGAATTGTGTTCCGATTTAACTATCGATAATTTAAACGTGACGAACCGCACGTATTGGAACAATGACGGCATGGACATTACCGACTCCAAAAACGTTAGCATTACCAATTGCAAGGTAGATTCCGCCGACGACGGTATTTGCCTAAAATCCTATTATCCTGGTTACTTTAACGATAATATTTATATAGCAAATTGTACCATCCGTTCTAGTGCAAGTGCAATAAAATTCGGGACGGCTTCCTATGGAGGCTTTAAGAATGTGACCATCGAAAACATCAAGGTGTTTGACACCTTTCGCTCTGCCATTGCTTTGGAGTCTGTAGATGGAGGGATCATCGAAAATATAAACATACGGAACATCGAAGCCGTCAACACAGGAAATCCCCTTTTCATCCGTTTAGGGAATCGCGATGGGGAAACGCCCGGCATTGTAAGAAATATTCATATTAAAGGCATGAAGGTACAGGTGCCTTTTGGTCGGCCAGATAGCGATTACGATATGCGAGGTCCGGCAGTAGATTTTTTCCATAATACCTTTCCATCTTCCATCTCTGGTATGAAAGGCTATGAGGTAGAAGATGTGGTCTTGGAGAATATCGTTATTTCTTATCCCGGTAGGGCCTCCAAAGGAATGGCATACGTGCCGCTGAGCCGTTTGGAGCAAGTACCTGAAAATGAAAAGGACTATCCAGAATTCCACATGTTCGGCGAACTTCCGGCATGGGGGTTTTATGTAAGGCATGCTACCGGTCTTACGTTTAAAAATGTGAAACTTACGTTAGATGAAAAAGATTTTCGTCCTTCTTTTGTATTTGATGATGTGGATGGCCTTAAAATGGAACAGATTGATTTGCCAAACCCAAATAAAAAACAGATTGTCCTGCATAAAACAAAAGATACCCAAGTAGATGCGAAAGTACTTTTGTTAAAACTAGAGCCTTGATTTATCCAAAACATGAAATTGGGTTTTTACCATAGCTCGGGTCGTGGTTCTTTTTGTTGGTTTAGCATGTGCATCCTTATGTAGTTGGAATTTCACTTTTTATTTGGTAACAGGGCAGCGCCAATCCTGCAAGCTACCTAAGAACCACATTGAGCTACAAACATCAATATAGCAACGACAACAAGAATATCTTTAGAGTAGAGATCAATATAATCGTTCGTTGCAACGCTCCCAGCAGGCGATACAATCAATTTTTAAACCGACTTCATGCATACGAAGTTTTGCTATACATGTTGGTCTATCAGTATGGCATTGCCATCTGGGTCAAGCAACGTAATGCTTGCAGGACCGGTGGTCGTCGCGTCCGCTTCACGTTCTAAGTTTACTCCTTTTTCTTTAAGTTGTTTTTGGATGTCTCTTACATCGTCAAAGTGTTCCAATTTTTGTGCGTTTGCGTCCCATCCTGGATTAAAGGTTAGGATGTTGTTTTCGAACATCCCTTGAAATAACCCGATCAGGGAATCTTCATTTTTCATGATGAGATAGTTTTTCTCCATATCCCCTGCAAAAACGGTAAAACCTAGCTGCTCGTAAAATTGTTTGGAAGCTTTAATGTCTTTTACACTAAGGCTTAACGAAAATGCGCCTAATTTCATAGTACTACTATTTAGTTAAAAAATTATCGTGTTGTTGTACCGCCCATCTCAGGTAAGCCATAACCCTAAGGTATGCCCTAGGTTCACATAGCTTTTAGTCCTACACCAGTATTATATGCTGCTATTACCCTTGTAAAAAAGACCAAAAAGCGATACTACGTTACCTAAGATACTAACATGTAAGGATTTAAAAAAATGTGATGCCATGGTTTCGCTATCGTGGGATGACGGCTAAACGCATGCAATATGTCAGAACATAGCGAATGGGCATGCCTCCAGTAAAGAATGTGATGGGACCTACTTGTCCCTATATACCTGAACCACCATTTGGATGGAAGTACGCTTCGAAGAAGCCTATGATGTGATGGCGGAAATCTTAGCAAAGAAGTAAAGAAATTCAGCCCCAAAAGAAATTTTCTAGGGGCAAGGGTTGGGATACGACGCGTAGCCGATTACGGGTTGTATCCCCGTCAAGTTATACCCAAGTTGAACCAGCCTTATTTTATGGCTTTTTATTTTTTAGGTAGTTCCACTTCTTCTCCCCAAATGTGTTTGGCAAACCACTGCCAATTATGCCAAGTGGCAGCCAATCGTTCTTTGGGTTTATTGATACCATGCCCAAAGCCTTTGTAAATAATAAGTTTTGTTTCAACACCAACATCTTGGAGTCCTTGAAACAGTTCATAGGCATTTGAGGTTGGAACCCTTCTGTCAAACTCACCGTGTTGTATGAGCGTTGGGGTAGATGCATTATTTATGTTGGTCATAGGGGATGTCTTTTCATAGATTTCCTTATTTGACCATGGTGTTGCTTTAAGGTATTGTCTGGTAAAGGGATGAATATCGGTACCAACGTAATAGGTCATCCAGTTTGAAATTCCTGCTCCTACAGATATCGCTTTAAACTTATCGGAGTTCGTGGTTAAGAAAGCCGATATGTACCCTCCCTGGCTCCACCCCATGGAACTGACGCTATCACCATCAATAATACCCAGATTTTCTAAATGTTGAACCCCCGAGAGCACATCCCAGGCATCGCCCACACCAAGATTTTCGACATTCAAGGACCGAAACTTTTCTCCATAGCCTGCCGACCCTCTGTAATTAGGTCGTAAAATCAAGGCTCCTTTATTAAGCCATTGTATCATGGGATACACATAGGAGGGTGTTGCGCTTGGTGTTGATATTCCTGTGGGTCCCCCATGAATGATCACTAGCAGGGGATATTTCTTAGTGCTATCATAATCCTCGGGTTTGTGTAAAACACCCTCTATTACGGCACCATCCTCACTTTTCCATGAAATAACCTCGCTTTTCGCTACGGACCAATTCTCAATCTGTTTGCTGAAGTCACTTAGGGGCGTTACTTTTTTTAACGGATACGCACCATGGTATACTTCCATTACATCATCATCGTTGACGCCGGTAAGGGCTATTTTTTTTCCGTCTTGTGAGAAGGAATAGCTCGAAATCCTTTCGGGTGTTGTAGTCAATAGGGTAGTGCTACCATTTTTGGGATTGATTTTAATAAGCGGTCTTTTGGTTTTTTGCCAGGCAATACCAAATATGCCATTTTCATGCCATTGCATCCCAGATATATTTTCATCAAAATCTTTGGCAAGCTGTATGTTATCCGAACCATCACTATTAATGCTGAAATACTTGTTATTCAAATAGAAATTAGAGGTCGTGTCAGAAAGACTGGAGCGATACAGAATAGTTTTGCTGTCGGGTGACCAATCTATAAAATTATCAGTACTCGGATTGTTCACCAAAACCCTATGGGACTTGGTTGCAAAGTCATAGATAGAAATATCTGCCTTTAAAAAAGAGATGAATAAGGGATCCGGCTGATGTCCAAAAGCTATTTTCTGACCATCGGGAGACCATTTAAAATTATTGACTGAGAATGTAGCATTTTCTATTACTAATTTCCCCTTTAATTCATTTGTAAGTACGGAGTCTTTAAGTTGTTCGGGCAATAAGGTTTTCGTTAACTGTTCCGGATTAAAATCTATAACCCAAAGTTGATTTAAACCATATTCTGAATCTTCTACAGCAAAACCTCCATAGGTCTCTTTTCGTTCTTTCTCTTCTTTGGACTTATCCTCTTTTTGAAGAAAGGCAATTTTCTTACTGTCATGCGACCATTCAAAATCAGAAATCGCATTTTTTGTATCGGTAACCTGAAAAGCCTCGCCGCCCGCCGCACGAATTACGTGTAGTTGGGCTTTCTCTGACCGTTGTGATAAGAAGGCAATCCATTTACCGTCAGGGGACCACTTGGGGTTGGTACTGCTATGTTTAAGGTTATTGGTCAATTGAAATGGCGCTTGGCCATCATTTGAAATCCACAATTCCGTGTCATATCTATTTGCTGTCCAATCTACCGTTTGGGAGGTGAATACGATTTGTTTTCCATTTGGTGAAATAGCAGCATTAGCGGCAGATTGCAAGGAAATTACGTCTTCAAATGAAGGTGATTTTTTGCTTTGCGCCAAAGCGGTGTGAACAACAAAAACAATTGAAATGATAAAGACTATTCTTTTCATACGATTTTTTTAAATATCAATAATGGTTGGTTTCGGTTTGTTGCCGTGATTCGTCCCAAGGATAAAACAGCTACACCTAAAGATAGCTTTTTGTGGGTGATTTACGTTTAGGAAATCTGGCAGTACTGCATTTCAGGACTTTTTAGGGCAGGTTTTTTATGTATCCAGGGATACAAAAAGCTACGATTTTATTTTTCCTACTCTTTTTTAAATTTGTCCTAAGGGTGTTGCATCTTATTCCACAGCAGCCAATTGCGAGGTAATCCACCTATCAATTTTTTCTTCTAATAAGACCAAAGGCAAGCTACCAGAATTGAGTACTTGATTATGAAACTCGGTAAGACGAAAGGTATCCCCTAGCTTGGTCTCTGCTCTCGTTCGTAACTCCCTAATTTTTAATTGCCCTAGTTTATAGGATAAGGCCTGTCCCGGAGTCGCCATATAGCGTTCAATTTCAGCGATTACAGCCGCTTCCGACTCTGCCTCGTTGTCTAATGAGTATTGTATCGCTTCCTCACGTGTCCACCCTTTGCTGTGTATTCCGGTATCTACCACCAATCGAATGGCCCGGTGCATTTCCATACTTAGCATGCCAAAATATTGAATAGGATCTTCGTAAAGCCCAAGTTCCCTTCCTAAAGATTCGGCATATAAGGCCCAGCCTTCAACAAAAACCCCCATACTTTCCGGATGCAAAAATGCTGGTAATGCGGTGTTTTCTTGTTGTAATGCTAATTGATAATGGTGTCCCGGAATGGCTTCATGTAGAAATAGCGCTTCATCGGCATATTTGTTATAGGTTTTTACATCAGGAATGGGCACATAAAATATGCCTGGCCGCGACGCATCTTTGGTTCCTGGAGTATACTCTGCACTTGCCGAGGATTCCCGAAACGCTTCGGTTCTTTTGACTACAAAATCGGCTTTGGGTTTTAAATCAAACACCTGATTTAAGGTCGGCATAATTCTTTCCTTGATGTCATTAAAATTATCCAGTACCTGTTGTGGATCCGTAAAAGGCATTTGGGTTGGGTCGTTACGCACAAACTCAAAAAATGCTTTTAGATCACCTTTAAACCCTATTTTATTTTTCGCTTCCTCCATTTCAACTAAAATACGGGCGACTTCACTTTTCCCTAATTCGTGAATTTCATCCGC
>CBDUKC010000073.1:0-12483 GCA_965367705.1 uncultured Maribacter sp.
TCCACTATATACTCCTAAAGCGTAAGGATTAAAGGTGCCGTCCGTTTCCGAAAATGTATTTAGTTGATATTTAAAAACAGGTTCAATGTTCAAATGTATATTTTGCGAAAATTTGTAGTTGACACCAAGCCCAAAATTAGCGCTGAAGTTAAGGTCGTTCAAATTATTTGCATTGCCCATTTCTGTTGTAAGATCACCAGATGTTAAGGCGACCGAATTGTCTACTAAAAATAACGAGCTAACACCACCGATAACTGTTAAACCAAATTTCTTATCTATAAGGGCATAATTCAATTCTAACGGTATTTCTAAATATCCCATTTGCTGGGTCATAATGCCATCTCTCTCCACATTTTGTGATGAGGAAGCGTCTAAAGAATTAGAGGGTGCCTGCTCACGAGCACTACCACCAGGTTTACTGGAGACCACCAAGTTTCTAGAGGTTGTCCTGTAGTTTATATTATCTATTTGCCCGTTCGTAGTAGCTATAGGCGAGGACGAAAAAGCAATATCATTCGTGTCGTAACCATAATCTACTTTATGAATTCCGGAGCGAACCCTCAGTTTAGGACTTATTTCATACCCGACAGATAATCCATAGCTCATATTTATATTGCCTGATTTTGAGTTAGGAACAAATATGGAGTGCACCGAGGAACCTTCGCCCATGGCATTAAAGTAAACTGGCGCGACACTTGGTCCAGCAGACCATTTTTTAGTCGACGTTTTTGCAACAGCCTCTTCTTTCTGATCGTCAATCGCATCGAAAATGGACGTTTTGTTGAGCGAACGTATACTATCGGCCTTTTGTTCTTTTTGGCTTAGTACTGCTAGGGATTTTTTGTTTTCCAATCCTATTTTTTCTACCACATTGGAATCATTGATTGTAATTGGATTCTGCTTGTTATCGCTATCGTTGTTCGCTACACCGTTTTCTAGTTTATCTTGGAGGGTTTTTCCATCGTTAGCGCTACCTTCGATAGTTTTTTCTTCACCATGAACATCTAATTTTGCAGTAATCGTAACGTCTGATTTTAAATTTGTTTTGTTGATGTCCTGATATTTCTGACCCTTCTCCTTTTTAGCATTTTCTGCGGTTTGCACAACAGCTTCTCTTTCTTTGATCCAATCGTTACCTGTAGCAGTACTATTTTTTTGAATCGTGTTTTTCTTGTCTTCCGTAGACCTGTCTTCTGCATTTTCGGTAGTTACAATCTGTGTTTCGGATTTTTCTAAAATCGACTGAGATTTCTTTTCCGTAACCACCTCTAAAGTATCCTCATTACTTGGGTCTAAATCTAATTCTTTAGACCTTTCATTCAGGGTTTCTATATCATCTGAATTATGATGCTCAACATCGGTTATGATTTGTTCCATGTTGGTTTCTTTATCGAAAGGGTTGAAAACAATCAATCCTATCAACAAAGCAGCAGCAATACCGCCAAGCGACCACCATAAAGGTAGTATGCGTTTCTTTTTCTTTTTGTCCAACGACGCCTCAATAGAAGCCCAAACCTTGTCGTCGGGAACTTCCTTGAAGTCCAAGAACTTGTCTTGGAACAGTTCGTCTAATTTCTTTTTGCTCATCTTTTAAGACTTAATTTTCTATACGGATTCCTAGGAATCAAAAACAGTTGCCCAGTACCATGGCTAGGCCTATGATGGTTTGGAAAACTTTTGTTTCTATTTTTTCTTTTAATAACATTCGAGCGCGTGCAAGATTGGATTTTGAGGTCCCTATCGTTGTCCCTAATAGCTCTCCTATTTCTTTGTGTGTATGGCCATCCAGTACATAAAGGTTAAATGTGGTCCTGTACTTGTTCGGAAGCTCTTGGATATATCCTAATAATGTTTGTAAAGGAATGTCCTCCTCTGCGTTATTTATATCTATTTGATCTTCGGTGTTCTCATTTACGACACTTAAATATTCTTCTTTTCTATATTTTTGTAGCACTGTATTAACCGTAATACGCTTCATCCAACCTTCAAAAGACCCTTTAGAACTAAATTGTCCTATTTTTTCATAGATTGTCATAAAGCTATCGTGAAGGCTATCTTCTGCTTCTGTTTTATTGTTAGAATATTTTAAGCAAATACCGTAGAGTATTCCGGAGTAGTTACGGTACAGTTGCTCTTGCGCCTTTCGATCGCCATTTTTACAATGCAGTATGAGTTCTTCTTGACTCACTTAAAACGGTTGGTTTATTTGGTGTTTTAGTTCACAGGTACATCTACCTCCAGAAATATGTATTCGCCTTCGCTAGTTTCCCCTTGATAGAACTTAAAGGTATACGGCTGATTATGAATAACGGTAAAATTGAAAGAAGCTTGTCCTTCAATTGTTTCATCGGTACAGCCCGCCTGATCTGTTCTAACAGAGCCAATCGCTACCACATTCCTTACCGTTGTATCTTCTTGAGTTACATCAAATCCGTCAAAAAGGGAACAGTTGTTGGGTAAGGTGTAATCTACTAAAATTTCGTAGGTCTCATTAAGTTCAAACGATTCTGGTAAGACGGCGTCATTTATACGCAGTGTGGTAAAATGAAAATTTTGACCATCATCATCATCAACGGAACACCCCCCCAGTAGCACCCCTGCGAATAATAGCAGAAATATCAGTTTTTTCCTCATCATAGCACTTTCTTTTTAGTTTTAAGATGAAAATTATCCGTAAGGGTTGCGTGTAGTATTAGAAAATCAGTAAATAACAGCTTTTGTTTAAGAATTAATAGTATTGATCGCTTCACGAATTTTGCCATCCAATTCTTCAAAAAGCTCAGGATTGTCTTCCAGTAGTGACTTTACTGCATCTCTACCTTGACCAAGTTTAGTATCGCCGTAACTGAACCAAGAACCTGCTTTTTTAATGATTTCATATTCAACTCCAAGGTCAATGATTTCTCCTACTTTAGATATACCTACACCATACATGATGTCAAATTCTGTAGTACGGAAAGGTGGTGCTACCTTATTTTTAACAACCTTAACCCTGGTTTTATTTCCTTGAACGTTACCATCAGAATCCTTTATCTGTGTAGACCTTCTTATATCTAGCCTAACCGAAGCATAAAACTTAAGTGCATTACCACCTGTTGTAGTTTCTGGATTACCGAACATAACACCAATTTTTTCTCTTAATTGATTAATGAATATTACGGTACAATGGGTTTTACTTATAGACCCAGTCAGTTTTCTTAGCGCCTGTGACATTAAACGTGCGTGGAGACCCATTTTGGAATCACCCATTTCACCTTCAATTTCACTTTTTGGGGTTAATGCGGCAACGGAATCTATCACTACAATATCTATGGCTCCTGATCGTATTAAGTTATCCGCAATTTCCAATCCTTGTTCCCCATTGTCAGGTTGTGAAATAATAAGGTTGTCGATATCCACTCCTAGTTTTTCAGCATAAAAACGGTCAAAGGCATGTTCTGCATCAATAAATGCGGCAATGCCACCATTTTTTTGAGCCTCCGCTATAGCATGTAAGGTCAAGGTAGTTTTACCTGATGATTCAGGACCGTAGATTTCGATTACCCTTCCACGAGGATAACCACCTACACCCAAAGCAATATCAAGTCCCAGCGACCCCGAAGGAATTACCTCTACATCGGCAACAACGCTATCTCCCATTTTCATGACAGCCCCTTTACCGTAGGTTTTGTCCATTTTGTCAAGGGTTAGTTTTAGGGCTTTTAATTTTGCTTCTTTTTCAGAACTCATAGTGTATAATTTTTAAAATATATTGAAAACCAATAGGTATAATTGCTTGGGTTGAGGTTGAAATTACAAACAGAAACACAAACTTTAGGTCAACATCAATAGCATTTTGTACTATGCTGGATGTTTTACGGACTGCTAAATTAGCATTTCTAACAGTAAGATTCAAAATAGTGCTGATAATATTGTTAGCACACAAAATAGCGTCTTAAGATGGATTTAGATTAATACTGTTTTAGCAATCCCTTTTTGTATGTATACTGACCTAGTTTTTACTGATTTTAATCCAATTAGGGTAATGGTTAATAAAATTTACCACGTTTACGCAACCATTTTATAAAATAACCATCTTAACCTTGATAGTAGTGCTTAAAATATTGGTTTCATTGTTTTGAACAATGATGGTTGGTGGCTATATCCTTTTAAGTATGCGGAATTATTGCTATGAAGAGGAAAAAATGGAATAGTCGATAAAGAGTCTTGGTTTGCCAAGGCTCTTTTTGGTTTACACTGTTAGGTTACTCTAAGGAATTTCTAATTCATTACAATTAATAGTACCTTTGTATACTCAAATTATTCTTTAACTTAACAATTGGTATAGCATGCAACTGTACAATACATTAAGTGCGAGGGAAAGAGCGGCATTAATAGAAGAAGCCGGAAAAGAACGGCTTACAATCTCTTTCTACCAGTACGCACAGATTAGAAACACATCCATATTTAGAAATCATTTGTTCATTCATTGGGACGCCCTAGAAGTTTTGGGTCGTATATATGTGGCGCATGAAGGTATTAATGCCCAATTATCGGTACCTGCTGATAATTTTGATCGGTTTAAAGCACATTTAGATAGTATTTCTTTTTTGGAAGGTGTGCGGCTCAACATTGCCATAGAACAGGATAACATGTCCTTTCTAAAATTGAAAGTTAAAGTGCGTAACAAAATTGTAGCGGACGGACTTAACGATGCTTCATTTGATGTTACCAACAAAGGTGTTCATGTAAATGCACAGGAATTTAATGCACTAATCGAAGACCCTGATACCATTTTGGTAGATATGCGAAACCACTACGAAAGTGAAATAGGTCATTTTAAAAACGCCATTACGCCAGATGTGGATACGTTTAGAGATTCATTGGATATTATAGAAGCAGATTTGGCAAATCACAAAGAGGATAAAAAGCTTGTGATGTATTGCACAGGGGGTATCCGATGTGAAAAGGCAAGTGCCTATTATAAACATAAAGGATTTAAGCAGGTATATCAGCTAGAAGGCGGAATCATAGAATATGCGAGACAAGTAGAAAGTCAGCGGTTGGAGAATAAGTTCAAGGGTAAGAATTTTGTATTCGATCATCGCAGGGGAGAGCGAATTTCAGAAGATGTCATTGCCAATTGTCATCAATGCGGTGAATCTTGTGATGAGCATGTAAATTGTGCAAATGAAGCTTGTCATCTATTGTTTATTCAATGCGAAAACTGTGCTGAAAAAATGAACCAGTGTTGTTCCGATGCATGTAAAGTCGTACATGAGTTGCCCTTTGAAGAGCAAAAGGCATTACGCAGAGGTAAAAATGAAAGCAATAAAATATTTAAAAAAGGACGTTCCGAGGTCTTAACGTTTAAAAAGTAATAGTATTACTATTATTATCAGGTATGACGAGGTGATATCTTCTTGTGCGTAAGTACTTCTAAATGAACATACGACTAGGTTACTTTGATGTACGAGAGTCCTTCAAATGTTGTTTTATAAAGAATACCAAGGAAATTGAGTTAGATTTCGAATTTCTTAGTTTTTAGGACCACCACTACCTACCCACTACCCACTACCCACTTGTACTTCACATTAAAAAAATGGTATCTTTACGTTTAAGATATAGTTTTTTACGAACCTTAATCCGAAAAACTACTTGTTTTTTGGAGTCAATATATATAACATATGGGGTGTAGCAGTTGTTCTACCGGTAAGGATGGACAACCTAAGGGATGCAAGAATAATGGAACTTGCGGTACGGATGGTTGCAATAAATTAACAGTTTTCGATTGGCTTTCAAATATGGCACTCCCTAATGGGGAAAAGCCTTTTGACTTTGTGGAAGTACGATTCAAGAATAGCAGAAAGGAGTTTTTTCAGAATACAGAAAATCTATCACTTTCTATTGGGGATATCGTTGCTACTCAGGCTACTTCCGGTCATGATATAGGTATGGTTACCTTAACGGGCGAGTTAGTGCGTGTTCAGATGAAGCGCAAAAAAGAAGATTTCAAAAAAGAAGATTTCCCCAAAGTATATAGAAAAGCCGCTCAAAAGGATATAGATATTTGGCAAAAATGTCGCGATAGGGAAGAAGAAATCAAAAAACGTTCAAGGGAAATTGCTATCATTTTAAAACTTCAAATGAAGATTTCAGATGTAGAATTTCAGGGTGATGGTTCAAAGGCAACATTTTATTACACTGCGGAGGACCGCGTTGATTTTAGGCAATTAATAAAGGATATGGCCAAGGCCTTTGGTATCCGTATAGAAATGCGTCAAATCGGTTACAGACAAGAAGCACAGCGCTTAGGGGGTATCGGTTCTTGTGGACGTGAACTCTGTTGTTCTACATGGCTTCATGATTTTAGGTCGGTGAGCACATCGGCTGCGCGTTACCAGCAATTGTCACTTAATCCTCAGAAACTGGCTGGGCAATGTGGAAAACTTAAATGTTGTCTAAATTATGAGTTAGATGTTTATTTAGATGCCTTAAAAGATTTTCCATCTCAAGAAACGAGGCTGTTTACCGAAAAAGGACTAGCCTTTTGTCAGAAAACCGATATTTTCAAACAAATGTTATGGTTCTCCTACAAGGATGAACCCGCTAATTGGCATGTGCTTTCCAAAGATCAGGTAAATGAGATTATTGAGAAAAACAAGAAGAAAGAAAAAGTAGTTAGTTTAGAGGCTTATGCCGTAGATAATTTGGTTGAGGAAAGAGTGGTTTTTGAAAATGTGGTTGGCCAAGATAGTCTTACGAGATTCGATAGGCCAAAGGGGAAGAGTACCCGCGCCAGGAGTAGGAATAAAAACAAGAGTAAAGCTAAAAGTAATAGCAACAACAATACGAGTAACGACAACAATACGAATAGGAACAATAATAATAGAAGAAAGAAGAATAATAGAAATGCAAAGCCCAAAAATGAATAGGCTCATTTATCTTTTAGTCCTTATGGGTATAATACTATCCTGTACGGATAGTATCGTTACATCCGAATATAAAAGTGTTAGCGGAGCAGTATGGAGTAAGGACGATGTTAAGGAATTTACTTTTTCTAATTTGGATTCTCTTCAGGCCTACAATGTGTTTATTAACATTAGAAATGATCAAAAATTCCCGTATAGCAATCTTTTTTTAATTGCCTCTTTGAATACCCCGGAAGGTGAAGTGGTGCAAGATACCTTAGAATATGTTATGGCTTTGCCAGATGGCACTTGGCTAGGAAAGGGGAGTGGAAGCATTAAGGAGAATAAATTATGGTATAAGGAAAACATCGTTTTTCCTACTTCTGGCGTATATACCTTAGAGGTTTCACATGCAATGCGAAAAAATGGTGCTATTTCTGGTATCATAGGCTTGGAAGGCATTACAGATGTGGGTATTGAAATAACAAAAAGTAACCCCTAGTTTAATGGTAAAGAAGATTAAAAAGAAAGAAACCCAAGGGTTTTTCATGTATATAAAATGGTTTTGGATACTCGTTGGATCGGGCATTGGTCTATTTGCGCTGCTTTTTCTTTCTGCCTCTTGGGGCTTTTTCGGGGATTTGCCTCCTTATGAGTATTTAGAAAACCCACAAACTAATTTGGCTTCTCAGATCGTATCTTCTGACGGAAAATTATTGGGCAAGTTTTATTTGGACGATAATAGAACGGATGTAAACTATGAGGACCTGCCCGAAAATTTGGTTAACACGCTTATTGCAAGTGAGGACATTCGTTTTAGGGAGCATTCTGGAATTGACGCTAGGGGAACCCTTAGGGCTGCATTTTTTTTAGGAAAGCGTGGCGGGGCAAGTACAATTACTCAGCAATTGGCACGCCAGCTTTTTGTTGGTGTCAGGTCTAGAAACAAGTTTGAAACTATTCAACAAAAACTAAAAGAGTGGGTTTTGGCTACCCGTTTGGAACGCAGCTATACCAAGGAAGAAATCATTGCCATGTATCTAAATATCTATGATTTTGGCAATAATGCAGATGGTATACGTTCCGCATCTAGAATTTATTTTGGAAAAGAGCCCAAGGACTTAAAGGTAGAGGAGTCTGCTATGCTAGTCGGTATGCTACAGAATTCATCACTTTTTAATCCTTTACGACGAGAGGAAATCACACTTAAAAAGCGAAATATAGTTTTAGGCCAATTGGCGCGCTATGATTTTATTACGGAGCAGGAGAAAGATTCGCTGCAAGCCTTAAAAATGGATATCAATTTTAATCCAGAAAGTCATAGGGAGGGTCTGGCCACCTACTTTAGGATGTATCTACAACGTTTTATGAGAGGTTGGATAGATAACAACCCTAAACCAGCAAGAGAAGGAGAGCGAGACCGTTATAATTTGTATTTAGATGGATTAAAAATTTATACCACCATCGATTCAAGGATGCAGCAAAACGCAGAGGATGCAGTTTCTCAACACATGGAACGTCTGCAAGCTGAATTTTTTCATCAAAATACACCAGAAAGAAACCCAACAACACCTTTCTTAGATATTACTCCTGAGGAAACCGATGGTATTATGGAAAGAGCCATTAAAACCTCTGAACGGTGGCGTAAAATGAAAGACGCCGGAAAATCTGAAAAGGAAATCCGGGAATCTTTTACCAAAAAGACGGAGATGACCGTATTTGATTGGAAAAGTGATACGAGAGAAAAGGACACCATACTCACCCCTATGGATTCAATTCGATACTATAAGACATTCTTACGAGCTTCTATGATGTCTATGGAACCACAGTCCGGTCATGTAAAGGCTTGGGTAGGAGGTGTTGATTATAAGCATTTTCAATACGATAACGTGATACAAGGTGCGCGTCAAGCGGGTTCTACATTTAAACCATTTGTTTATGCTGCCGCTATAGACCAATTGCGATTGTCACCCTGCGAAACTTTACCTGATATACTGTATTGTATAGAGCCAGGAAAGCATGGGAATATGGAAGCTTGGTGCCCACGTAATTCTGATTTTAAATTTTCTGGGAAAGACATGACACTAAAGTATGCCCTAGCGAATTCTGTGAATTCCGTTACGGCCCGGCTAATAGATATGGTGGGACCCAAGTCGGTCGTTTCTATTGTTAAAAATTTGGGCTTTACGCGCGATATTCTACCGGTACCCGCCATAGCCCTAGGTACAGAAGTAGTTAATGTATATGAAATGGTTGGGGCATATGGTGCCTTTGCCAACCAAGGGGTATATGTAAAACCTGTAATGGTTACCCGTATAGAGGATAAAAATGGGACAGTACTCTATGAGTATGTTCCAGAAACTAAGGATGTGCTCAGCAAGGAGGTTTCTTATGCTATGGTAGATTTGATGAAGGGCGTTACTCAAGGAGGATCAGGAACTAGATTACGCCATAGCTATAATAAGGATAATTCAGTCTACAAAGAGGTAATAACAGGATACCCATATGAGCTTACAAACCCTATTGCCGGTAAAACAGGTACTACCCAAAACAACAGTGATGGTTGGTTTATGGGCATGGTGCCCAACTTGGTAACTGGTGTTTGGGTAGGTGGTGAAGAGCGTTCTGTTCACTTTGATAACATTGCATACGGACAAGGTGCCACTATGGCCTTACCAATTTGGGGGTTATATATGAAAAAAAATTATGCAAATGAGGAGTTGGGCATATCCAAGGAGGATTTTGAAAAACCTGAAGATATGTCTATCGAGACCGATTGCGAAAAATTCAATGAAGGTCAGCGAAAGGATGTTGATTTAGAGGAAGATATAGAGGATTTAGATTTTTAAATCGTACACGGAAAAAGCTATTTATAGACCTCGCAAAATGCGGGGTCTTTTTTTGGGAATACTTCAATATTAGCGGTAAATTAGACAGACACTAAGCTATATAGGTATGATTAGAAAAACAGTTGCCAATGTAAATGAAGCACTAGAGGGTGTGAAAGATGGAATGACCCTAATGTTGGGTGGATTTGGGCTTTGCGGTATTCCTGAGAATGCAATTTCAAAGCTTGTCTCCTTAGGGGTTAAAGAGATTACATGTATCTCTAACAATGCTGGTGTAGATGATTTTGGTCTAGGTCTTTTATTACAAAAGCGTCAAATTAAAAAGATGATATCGTCCTATGTAGGGGAAAACGATGAGTTTGAACGGCAGATGCTAAGTGGGGAACTAGATGTAGAACTAACCCCTCAAGGAACACTAGCGGAAAAATGTAGGGCTGCGCAAGGTGGCTTTCCAGCTTTTTTCACGCCAGCGGGTTATGGTACAGAAGTAGCCGAAGGAAAGGAGACTAGAGAATTCAACGGTAAAATGTATGTATTAGAAGAGGCCTATAAAGCAGATTTTGCTTTTGTAAAAGCCTGGAAGGGAGACGAAGCGGGTAACCTTATTTTTAAAGGAACAGCCCGAAACTTTAATCCCTGTATGTGTGGCGCCGCAACGATTACTGTGGCAGAAGTAGAAGAGCTGGTGCCCGCAGGGAGCTTAGACCCTAACCAAATCCATATTCCTGGAATCTTCGTACAACGCATATTCCAAGGAGAGGCCTATGAAAAGAGAATTGAGCAACGAACCGTAAGACAAAGAAAATAAGCGATGTTGGACAAAAATGGAATTGCAAAAAGAATTGCACAAGAAATAAAAGACGGATACTATGTAAACTTAGGTATAGGTATTCCTACATTAGTCGCTAATTTTGTTAGAGAGGATATTAGCGTAGAGTTTCAAAGTGAAAATGGTGTTTTAGGTATGGGCCCCTTTCCTTTTGAAGGGGAGGAGGACGCGGATATTATTAATGCAGGAAAACAAACGATTACCACCTTGCCAGGAGCATCGTTCTTCGACTCTGCATTGAGTTTTGGAATGATACGAGGCAAGCATGTAGATCTTACTATTTTAGGGGCTATGGAGGTTGCGGAGAATGGAGATATTGCCAACTGGAAAATACCAGGTAAAATGGTTAAAGGTATGGGTGGAGCGATGGACTTAGTGGCTTCTGCCGAGCAGATTATTGTAGCTATGATGCATACCAATAGGTCAGGTGATTCCAAATTATTAAAAACATGTTCACTTCCTTTAACTGGGGTTGGTTGTGTAAAAAAAATTGTAACCAATCTTGCCGTTTTGGAAGTTGTCCCTGAGGGGTTCTTGCTGTTGGAACGCGCTCCTGGAGTTACTGTCGAAGAAATTAAAGTTGCAACGGAGGGAGCACTTATAATTAGGGGAGAAGTTCCCGTTATGGTTTTGGACTAAAAATATACGGTGTTTCATCGATAAAAGGTTGTACTTGTTTTTTTCACAACATTTTATACAGGTTTGGCAACAATAATATGGAATTTAAAAACGTTAGCTGCTATATTTATAGTGTTGAAACTATAATGCAACCCAAGTAAAACCATAAAATTAACCTAAAACGAACTTCATGGCACCACAAGAAAACGTACAAGTATATCACAATGATTTCTTCAGCGGTATCATCCGATTGACCAAAAAGTTATTTATGCTTTAGTATTCTTTTAAAGAATGATGTAAAAAGAGCGACTTCCCCAAGTCGCTCTTTTTTTATGCGAACTGTTTTGGCGGAATACGTTTTTAAATCCGCATTGCTATGCGAACTAAATGAGTATAAAAATTTTATCTTTAGCACGTGAAGTTAGTTTTGAGACAATGTAAGGAAAACGATATTGACGCACTTGTGGTGCTTTCCAAGAACACCTTTACAAAGGCTTTTGAGAAGGATAATCATCCAGATGACTTTGAGTCCTATATCAACATTGCATTTAATAAGGATACATTGCTTACGCAGCTACTAAACCAAGATAGTTTTTTCTATTTTGTATACTCGGAGAATCGATTAATAGGATACCTGAAAATAAATCAACATCAAGCACAAACTGATCTTAAATCAGATGAATGTATGGAACTGGAACGCATCTACATAATAGATGAATTCCAGGGGCAGGGGCATGGCAAATTGATACTTGATAAACTTAGAAAAATAGGAGTGCAGGCAAATAAGCATTTCCTATGGCTAGGCGTTTGGGAGAAGAATGTTAAAGCCATACGGTTTTATCAAAGGCACGGTTTTATTAAATTTGGAACGCATCCCTATTACATAGGAACCGATAAACAGACAGATTGGTTAATGCGTTGTGATTTGACCAAGAAAGTTGACTAAATACAGAATAATCTATGAAATTTTTAACCACTCTTTTTTTGCTTTTTTCATTTAGTTTAATTGGGCAGTCCCAAGCATATTATTTTCCTGAGCGGAACGCGGCTTGGGAACAGAAATCGCCGAAGGAGTATAATATAGATATTTCAAAATTACAGGAAGCAGTGTCTTTTGCGAAGTCCAACGAATACTCTGGGTCTCGGGATCTACGGATTGCAATTCTAAAAGGATTTGAACGGGAGCCTTATCATGAAATTTTAGGACCGACCAAAAAGCGAGGGGCACCAGCTGGTATGATTCTTAAAAACGGGCGTATCATAGCTCAATGGGGAGATACCAAACGCGTGGATATGA
>CBDUKC010000074.1:0-12281 GCA_965367705.1 uncultured Maribacter sp.
CAATCTGAGTAACGTATATAAATAAACAATACCCCAAACCAAACCGGTTTACATGGACGTATTTCGGTTATGGTAAGAAGGTATTGTTTGAAAATTATTTTAAGTAATCTTTACTTTTTTCGGTGGGATTTTTTTAGCTTCTTCCTTTTTCATGAGATTAAAGCTTAAGATGCCATCGTTATACTTAGCCTCAATAGCCTCTTGCTTAACACTATCGGGTAATTGCAAAGAGCGTTCAAAGGCATTATAACTAAACTCCTTTCGTGTATAGTTATCTTCAATTTCTTCCTCTGAAGCTTGCTTTTCTGCTTTAATATTGAGGCAACCATCTTCAATGGTCACTTCAAAATCCTTCTTAGCAAAACCTGGTGCTGCCAATTCAATTTCAAAATTATCATCGGTCTCCTTGATATTTAATGCAGGCTCGGATCTTCTACCGTTCCAAAAAGTATCAGGGAGCATATTTCTGGTCCATCCGCGATTATCGAAGAAATCGTCCATGTCAAAAAAATCTTGGGTAATGAGATTTCCGAAGGGTCTTCTTTTAAATTTTACGAGTGACATAATATTTTTGTTTTAAGGTTAAACATTTTATTTACTACCCTAAAATATATACAACAAGCATCGGATGAAATGACATAGGTCAGTCCAAAAGTTTTTTTTTGCCTTTATTTTTAACAAAATAAAAAAAGGAATGTCCATAGATAATTTTGGTATCACAGGGTTGATCGACGATGAGGTATTTTCCTCAAGAAAAGCTCACGGAACTAACACATTCACCTATAATAAAAGAAGTGGTTTTTTAGATGCCTTAAAAAGTATTATCAAGGAGCCTATGGTAATTTTATTGTTAGTGGCTTCATCCATTTATTTTATCAGCGGAAATTTAGGTGATGGTATCTTCTTAGCGGCTGCGATAGTTCTAGTAGCCTCTATTTCTCTATATCAAGATTCTAAAAGCCGCAAGGCCATTGACAAATTAAAAAGTCTTACCCAGCCCAACTGTACGGTCATTCGCAACGGAGCAGCACTTCAAATACCGAGTGAAGAAATCGTTATTGGAGATTATCTAATGGTTGAAGAAGGTACGCTTATCCCTGCGGATGGAACCATTATTCATTCTAACGATTTTTCCGTGAATGAATCCATACTAACTGGAGAATCATATGCTGTATTTAAGAGTTCTGAACACACGGATACTTCAATTTATAGCGGGACAACAGTTGCCAGCGGGTTAGCAATTGCAACGATAACCGCTATTGGCAACAAAACCCAGTTGGGTAAAATAGGTAAAAGTCTAGAAGATATTCAGCAAGAAAAAACTCCTTTGGAGCGACAGATTGCCAACTTTGTAAAGAACATGTCTATATGGGGGGGAGTCGCTTTTGTTATGGTCTGGGGCATTAATTATTTTAAGTCTTACGATGTGTTGGATAGTTTACTTAAGGCACTGACCTTGGCCATGAGCATCCTTCCTGAAGAGATTCCCGTAGCCTTTACCACATTTATGGCCATAGGCGCATGGCGATTGATGAAAATGGGCATCGTAGTTAAACAGATGAAAACGGTAGAGGCCTTAGGCAGTGCAACCGTAATCTGTGTGGACAAGACCGGTACTATTACCCAGAATAAAATGAGCCTAGCCAAGTTATTTACCATGTCTTCCGGAGAAATAAGTTCGGTTGGAGCAGCATTCAACGATGCAGAAAAAGAATTGATCAGATTGGCCATGTGGGCCAGCGAACCCATTCCTTTTGACCCCATGGAAACTGCTTTACATGAGGCCTACATGCACATGAGTTTTATGGACGAGCGACCCAACTATCGTATGGTTCACGAGTATCCACTAGGTGGAAAACCCCCAATGATGACCCATCTTTTTGAAAATAACCAAGGACATAGAATTATTGCGGCAAAAGGAGCCCCAGAAGCATTTTTAGAAATTTCAAATTTGTCAGCTTCAAAAAAAACAAAAATTCTGGAAACCATAACACTGTTGGGAAAAGAAGGCTATCGTTTGTTAGGGGTTGGTATGGCTGATTTTAAGGGAACCAACTACCCCAAACAACAACAAGATTTTCAATTTGTGTTTAAAGGAATCGTTGCTTTTTATGATCCGCCAAAAGAAAATATTGGTGCTGTACTCCAAGATTTTGATACTGCAGGGATAAATGTGAAACTCGTAACTGGTGACTACGCAGATACGGCATTGGCGATTGCCAAACAAATTGGTTTCAAAGGGTATGAAAAATGTATGTCTGGCGATGAATTAATGCAATTAAATCCATCAGAATTGCAAAAAAGAGTACAGGATACTCAAGTGTTTACAAGAATGTTCCCTGATGCAAAATTGCGAATTATTAATGCCATAAAAGCAAATAACGAAGTGGTAGCCATGATTGGTGATGGGGTTAACGACGGACCCGCATTAAAAGCTGCCCATTTTGGAATTGCCATGGGTAAAAAAGGAACTGAAATCGCAAAGCAGGCTGCCTCATTAATATTGGTTGACGACGACCTCTCCAAAATGGTGGATGCTATTGCCATGGGTAGGAAAATATATACCAACCTTAAAAAAGCGATACAATACATCATTTCCATTCATATCCCCATTATATTGACCGTTTTTATCCCCTTAGCCTTGGGTTGGCTGTATCCGACCATCTTTTCTCCCTCCCATGTTATTCTTCTTGAATTGATCATGGGGCCTACCTGCTCAATTATCTATGAAAACGAACCCATGGAGGAAAATACGATGCTGAAAAAACCCAGACCGTTTACCACTACTTTTTTTAAGTTCAAAGAACTGATAACAAGTATTATCCAAGGCTTGGCTATTACACTTGGTGCGCTATCCGTCTATCAATATGCGATTGCACAAGGCTTTAACGAATCTATAACACGGACGATGGTTTTTATGGTATTAGTCGTCGCCAACATATTTCTAACCTTGGTAAACCGTTCGTTTTACTTTTCAATACTTACTACTTTAAAATACAAGAACAACTTAGTGCCCCTGATTATTGGTATCACAATTGTAATTGCTGGTTTGTTACTTTTCGTACCAACCTTTACAAAATTCTTCAGGTTTGAATCCTTAAATACGTATCAATTAGTTATTTGCATTGGTACAGGGAGCATTTCTGTACTATGGTATGAATTGGTTAAATGGATAAAAAGAAGAGGTTCTAATTAGTTTACTAAAGTTTAATCTTTTGAGTTAGAAGCTTCAGCATCGAGAAAAAACATACTGCTGTTCTAACCATCCACAAACGGCAATCTCTATTACGTATTGCAAAGAAAAACTACCATTGGAAATCAGTTAAGAAATTAAAACAAAAAGCTTTTAACCCTTTTATTGCAGGAAATCACCTAAAGAAATCTCAATTTATTTCTACTATATTTACTTAGCCTTAATAAAATAGTACCAGACTAATGGTTTGGGTAGATCAGTATACGTTGTCATCCTATGATAAAAAAGTCAATTTTCTTTTTTTGTTTAATTGCGCTTGGCGCTATATTGTTTTTTAATCCAAATTTCAAAACAATTGCCTCGGGTGTGGCTATTTTACTTTTCGGTATGATTATGCTGGAAGAAGGGTTTAAAGTTTATGCCAAGGGGCCGCTTCAAAAAATCTTACAGAAAGCGACAAATAAGTTGTACAAAAGCATAACCACAGGAGCACTAGTAACTGCATTTATTCAATCAAGCTCATTGGTATCCGTAGTTACGATATCCTTCATTAGTGCTGGACTAATTAGCTTAAGTGGTGGAATGGGTTTGATTTTCGGGGCGAATATAGGCACTACTGCCACCGCTTGGTTGGTAGCTGGTTTTGGTTTGAAAATACAAATATCCGCTTTAGCCATGCCCATGCTTGTATTCGGGATTATTTTTTCACTACAAAAAAACATCTCCTTGAGAGGACTTGGAAATATCCTTGCAGGCTTAGGGTTTTTCTTTTTGGGCATCCATTATATGAAGGAAGGTTTTGATGTATTTAAGGACTACATAGATCTTACGGAGTATGCCATTCCTGGTTTTTTTGGTGTTCTAGTATATGCAGCAATTGGAATTGTTATAACTACAATCCTGCAGTCAAGCAGTGCCACATTGGCTTTGATTTTAACTGCTTTAGCTACCGGACAGATAGAGTATGAAAATGCCTTGGCACTAGCCATAGGTGCAAATATTGGTACCACTATTACAGCAGTACTTGGTTCCATAAGCTCCAATATAGCTGGCAAAAGATTGGCAGGAGCCCATTTAATATTCAATTTTGTCACAGGGATTGTTGCTTTGGCAATCATCTTTCCACTTGCCGATTTCGTAGATTATCTATCAGCAGTCATAGGAATTTATAGCCAAGATTTCACACTTAAATTGGCTATGTTTCATACGATTTTCAATGTTCTTGGCGTAATTCTGATGATACCTTTCATAAAAACAATCGAAAAGTTTTTAATGCGATTTTTTAAGGAAAAAGAAGGTAAAGGTATCGAGGAGCCTAAATATTTGAATGAAAGTATTCTAAAGTTCCCCAGCACGGTTGTCACCGCATTAACGAAAGAATCAAAATTCTTGTACGAAAACGCAGTTTTTGAAATTGTCACTCATGCTATGAATATTCATAGAGAGGATGTGAAATCTGGACTAAAACCTAAGGATATCGTAAAAAAATCGAAACAGGATTTCAAAACCGATGTTCGGAATCTATACTATAGCAAAGTAAAAACTATCTATGGTGAAATTATAAGGTATGCCACGACGGCCCAAAGTACCTTAAAGATGGGTAAAAACTTGAATGATAGAATTACAGAGATTAAGATTGCCAACCGTAAAATGGTAGAAATAATAAAGACTGTTATAGAACTAGGCATTAATGTATCCCTCTATTTAAATTCAGCCAATGCCCATATGGCCAATGAGTATGATAAGTTCCGTAATAAATTAGTGAAAGTTTTACGTGTTATATACTTGTTCCGAACACAAAATAACAAAGAACATTATTACTCCAAACTTATAATATTGAGAAATGAGGCGAAGGAAAGTAAGTATCAAACAACTAAATCCATAAACAAACTAATTAGTAAAAATTTGATTACTGCCGAGATGGCTTCTTCTTTGGTAAATGATAAGGATAATGTAAATGATATTATTGAAAACTTAATCTCAGTTGCAGAACTTCTTTACGGTGAAAAAGATTCCCTATTGGAAATTGAAAAACTAAATGAGAAAATTTAACGCTTAGTAGCTTTAAACTATTCAACTAACTCGTAATTGTCATAAGCTAACTTTTAAAAATTCGAAGTTACAACTTCTCTCCAAAAGCCAAATCACCAGCGTCACCTATACCAGGAAGAATATAGCCTTTGGCATTCAGCTCTGCATCAATTGCAGCAATCCACAAATGGGTATTTTCTGGAAAGACTTGTTTTACATGATCAATGCCGTCTTGGGAGCCTATAACAGAAATGATATGAATTTGTTTTGGCTTTCCATGGTCTTTTAGTGCCTTCAGCACGTTTTCCAAGGTTTTCCCTGTCGCCAACATTGGGTCCGTGAGTACTAATATTTTATTTTCCAATGATGGTGCTGCAAAATACTTCACAACGACCTCAAAGGCATCCTCATCGCCACGATGATGGCGGAATGCTGAAATAAAGGCGTTCTCAGCACTATCAAAATAATTTAACATGCCTTGATGCAAAGGTAATCCAGCACGTAAAACAGAACAGAGTACTAAATTATCAACAGGTAACGACATTTCTTTGCTCCCTAGCGGAGTTATAACGGTATTGATACGATACGTCAAGGACTTACTCATTTCATAACTGAGTATTTCCCCGATACGCTCAATATTTCGTCTAAAACGCATTGAATCTTTCTGGATACCGGTATCCCTGATTTCTGCTATAAACTGATTTAAGATGGAATTTCCTTCGCTGAAGTTATGTATTTTCATAATCAAGTTTGATTATTTGAAAAGTACGATATTTTAGTTACGTAGTGCAACTATCTCCACCCTCTTTGACACCCAACTTATGTAAAAATTTTTCCATTAAACACCATTGTGTAAATGCTGATTGTAATAAGTTGGCCCCAACGAAAAGGGTAAACCACAACCAATTTATATTAACGTACATAGCTAACAATACGCTAATGATAATAAAAGTTCCTGCAATGGCTCTGATATATCTATTTATCATAGTATTTATAATTTAAGGTTTAAATAAATTTTTCGATTGGCACCACAACCGCCCTTATGGGGTTGTTCGTTTCCAGATTACTATTGAATTCTTTTATGAGCTTAAATAGCCTATCAATATTATCATCTTCCGTAAAGGAAAAAAATAAGTTGGATTCCACCCCACTTTTCTGGCTAGGGAACCAACTAGATGACCGTACCATGGCCGTTGGATTTTTATAGCCGTCAATATCCGAACCACTAAAGCGCTCAATATTCGCTTCTTTAAAAAGTCGTAGCAAATCTTTCTCAAACGCTTCTACGACGGTTACAATCAGTAGTTTCATTGTTATCTATTTTATTTAGTATTCACTTTTGTCTCAGGATATTTCTTCCGCTCAATCATATAGTATACCAACGGCACCACCAATAAAGTTAATATGGTAGACACGATGGTACCTCCCATGAGTGATATGGCTAAACCTTGAAAAATAGGATCAAAAAGAATCACAAAAGCACCAATAACCACAGTCCCTGCCGTTAACAGAATCGGCGTGGTTCGTACGGCACCTGCTTCAATGGCGGCTTGCTTTAAGGGTACACCATCCGCCAATCGTAAATTGATAAAGTCGATAAGTAATACCGAGTTACGCACCATTATACCGGCCAAGGCAATCATTCCTATAAATGAAGTTGCTGTAAAAAACGCCCCCATAATCCAATGCCCCAGAACAATACCGATCAAAGACAATGGAATCGCAACCATCATTACGATTGGGGCCTTAAAGTTTTGGAACCATCCCACGATTAAAATATAAATCAAGATAATGGCGCCCAAAAAAGCAATTCCTAGATCCCGAAATACCTCTAAGGTTATCTGCCACTCGCCGTCCCATTTTACGGTGTAATTATCTTCAAAATCGGGCTGACCCAAATAGCGTTCCTGCATCTCATAGCCTTGGGGCAATGGAATTTCTTTTAGCTTCTCCTCCATCCCCAAAATAGCATAGGCAGGACTCTCCAATTCCCCGGCCATATCGGCCAAGACATACACTACTCTTTTTTGGTTCTTTCTATAGATACTTTTGGCACTCGTGGTCTCTTGGATATCTACCAAGTCGATAATAGGGACCATATTACCCATTTTTGACTTTATCTGTAGTTGGGCAATATCGCCAATGGTAGATTTTTCTTTTTCGTCTAAAGCCAGGACCAAACCTATTTGCTGGGTAGCATCGGCATCATATAGGTTGGTAATTGCGCGATTGGACAAGGCCATGTTCATGGTATGGGCAATCTGCATGGGTGCGATACCATATAACATTGCTTTTTCCTTATCTATGGTGAACATATATTCCCTTTGATCAGCTTCTACCATCCAATCAATATCTACCACATCTTCGGTGTTGTTAAGAATATCTTGAATATGGTCGGCAATCCGCATCTGCTCTTCATAGTCCGGGCCATATACCTCAGCCACAATAGTGGACAAAACAGGAGGCCCTGGAGGTACTTCCACCAATTTTACATTAGCGTTGTATTTGGCAGCGATACGCTGTATTTCTGGTCGCAGCAGTTTTGCAATATCATGACTTTGGGCACTACGTTCGCCCTTGTCCACCAAATTCACTTGTATATCGGCCATATTGCTACCACCACGTAAGTCATAATGCCGTACTAGACCATTAAAGGTAATAGGCGCTGACGTACCTACATAGTTTTGATAATTGACCACCTCGGGTCGGGTCGCTAAATATTGAGCAATTTCCTTGGCAACAACTCCCGTGCGTTCTAAGGTGGTTCCTTCCGGCATATCGATCACTACCTGAAATTCGTTTTTATTATCAAAAGGCAACATCTTCACGGCTACGGATTTTGTAAAGAACAATACCATAGACCCCATCAGTAAAATAAAAGTTCCACCTAAGAACAACCATCGTTTTTTTGAATTCTCGATTAAGGGTCGTTCAAATCTATCGTACAATCTATAAATAAGAGTGTCTTCCAAAGGCTTTTGAACTTTTTCGGGTTGTCCTTTTTTATCTTTTTCCCGCAAGAAGATATACCCTAAATAAGGTGTAATGGTCAAGGCCACAAACAAGGACAATATCATGGCTATAGATGCGCCAATAGGCATAGGTGCCATATAGGGGCCCATTAAACCAGATACAAAAGCCATGGGCAATACCGATGCAATAACCGTGAAAGTGGCTAAAATGGTGGGGTTACCCACTTCATTAATGGCATAGAGTGCCGCTTGCTTAAAAGGCAGCCGTTTCATCTTAAAATGGCGGTGCATGTTCTCTGCTATAATAATGGAGTCATCCACCACAATACCAGTAACAAATACCAAAGCAAAAAGGGTAATCCTATTTAAGGTATAATCCAGCATGTAATAACTCAACAAGGTCAGAGCAAACGTAATAGGTACCGATAAAAACACCACAAGCCCCCCACGCCATCCCATGGCTAGCATGACCACAAAAGTAACTGCAATAATAGAGCCAATGAGATGCAACAGTAGTTCCGATACTTTATGGGAAGCCGTTTCCCCGTAGTTTCGGGTCACCTCCACATGTACATCATCTGGAATCAAGGTGGTACGCAGATGGTCTACCTTAGCGATAATCACCTCAGCAATGTTCATGGCATCTGCCCCTTTTCTTTTAGCCACGGAAAGTGTCACTGCAGGATATTCCGACCGGTAATCGGCAGCCTTTTCACTCGCCTGTCCAAAACCTAGGCTTACGTAATTCTGAGGCACTTCCGGACCATCCACGATTTGGGCTACCTGTTTCAGGTAAATGGGACGATTTTGCTGTACGCCCACCACAAGGTTTTCCACATCGGTAACCGATGTTAGAAAATTCCCTGTCGTTACCAGGAATTCCGTATCATTTTTATCGAAGCTGCCCGCACTTAGCTGCGCGTTGTTCGCCTGAATCATTTCCGCTACGGTTAAAAAATCCAGTCCACTGGCCGCTAGCTTTTCCTTGTCCAACACCACGCGCAATTGACGGTCCTGACCCCCTATTTTATGGGTTATGGCCACATCGTTGACCTTTTTGATTTCGCTTTCTAGCTCTTGTGCCATCTGGCCCAACTGGTAACTATCGTAGTGTTCGCTCCAAAGCGTCAAACCCAGCATAGGCACATCATCAATGGCACGGGTCTTTACCAAAGGGAAGGTTACTCCTTGTGGCATTTGGTCCATGTGCTTATTGATCTCGTTGTACAACTTTACAAAAGAGCGCTCAATATCTTCGCCTACATAGAACTGTACGATTACCATACCCTGTTCCTTCATAGACGTAGAGTAGACATATTCTACCCCTTTAATGTTACTTATCAATTGCTCTAAAGGCTTTATTACGCGCGATTCAACTTCCGTTGGACTAGCCCCTGGATACCCCACAAAAATATCTGCCATGGGCACATCTATCTGAGGCTCCTCTTCACGTGGTATTAAAAATGAACTGTATACTCCAATGACCATAAAAACAATCATTAAAAGCACCGTTAGTTTACTGCTTATGAACATCTTGGCAATCTTGCCTGCTATTCCTTCCTTCATGCGTTTTTGTGTTAATAGTTGGGCGTTTCCTCCTGTCGGCGGACGGGCTTTACACTTTTACTCCTGGGCAACTATCGTTGCCTGCGGGGTAATCGTTGCACTCCCTAACGCAAGCTTTTTATTGAATTGAAATATGTGCTCCGTTATAAAGCTTTCCTTCAGCCTTAAGTATATATTGTTCATTTGCCGATAAGCCAGACAGTACCTCTACTTGATTTCCCACAACTCTGCCCAAACGCAACCATCGCAATAACGCTGTATTACGTTCACTTACCGTGTAAATACCACTCAATTGGCCATTTTCGACTACGGCTTCCAACGGAATCAGTATTGCACTTGAAGCCCCTTTCCCTTCCATAGGAAATTGAACCGTTGCATACATCCCCGATAATACATTAGCATCCGTTTCCGCTAGTACCACATTTACCATATACTGTCCGCCTGTATTTTTAGCAGAAGTACTTACCTCGGTTACACTTCCTTTCACTGTTTTATCCAAGGCTTTCAAAAGCACCGCTACCTCAGTGTTGTTCTGTATGCCCAATATTTCGGATTCCGGTACCATGGCCATAATCTGGTAGGTTCCAGGCGACTCCATTTCCAACAAAGGCATTCCCGGGTTTGCCATATCTCCAGCTTTAATAAATTTATTTGTCACCACTCCACTGAAAGGAGCTCGGATATTGGCGTATGATAATTGAGCATTTACCTCGTTCTTCATTTCTTGGGCGGCACTTAGCCGGGCTTTGGCCATTTCGTAATGTGCCGTGATATCATCCAGTTCCTTTTGGGAGGCGCTCTTGTCATTAAAGAGCGCGGTAAACCGTTGATAGTCTTTTTGGGCATTGTTAAAGGCCGCTTGAGCCTCCGTAATTCCTGCGTTTACCTGGGCCAGTTTCGCCGTTACATCAACATTGTTAATGCTTAACAACAGCTGCCCTTTGCTCACCTTGTCTCCCATATCCACATAAATCTTGTCTACGTAGCCCATCATTCTAGTGCTAATATCCGCACTGTTCACCGCTTCGATTTTTCCGCTGACCGATAAAAAATTAGTGTCCGTATTTTGGGACGTCGTCCTAACTTCTACAGAAACGACCGGAGCGTTGTTGGTAGTTGCTTTTGTTTCTTTGTCGCCACAACTTGTCAAGGCCAGCGTTACCGCCAAAAATGCTATAGGTATGTATTTTTTATTTTTCATGGTTGTAATGGTATTGCTTTTGCTATCTATTTATATTTTTTAATCGAATAATTTATTGCAGAACTTACGGAGTAGTTAAGAATTGAACATAGGCCAGTGCATAATTGTGCTGAAAAATAGTGGCATAATATTCCAATTGCTTTTGAGCATACTGGGTTTCTGCAGTTAAGAGATCTGTTGTTTTTTCCAAGCCTTGTTCAAATCGGTTGGTACGAATCCTAAGGGATTCTGAGGATTGCTCTAAGGCAAGGGAAGTGAGTTCCAAGTTGTTTTGCGCATCTTGTAGCATACGCATGGCCCTATTCAGTTCTACCTGACTCTCTGCTTTATACTGTTGTAATTCTAATGTTGACCTTTCAAATTCTGCCTTACTTTTTTGTGCTTTTCCAAAGCGCTTGCTACCTTCAAGTATGTTCCATTTCAGCTCCGCACCAAATAAATATCCATCCGAATCACCTTGAAAAATTTCATCATCATGGAGTTCATACGTACCAAAAGCATTTAAACGAGGTAAAAAAGACATCTTATCCGCTTTATGCATTTGCTGGTATGCTTCTGTAGCGGACACCATCGCCTGGATATCGGCCCTATCCTCCGTTACGGAAGCAGTTGCTTGTATCATGGCTTCCACCGGCCATACCATTAAAGTATCCAAGGGCTTTAAAAGCGCATAGCTGGTATCGTTCATTAATACGGATAATTGGTTACTGGCATTCAGCACGTTACTTTGTGCATATTGCAATTGGTTTTCAACTTCAGCGACCCTTACGTTCACAGCCAAAACATCTGATTTTTGCAGATAACCCTGCTCAAAGCTGTTATGGGCAATGCGCTGGTTCTCCATAGCAGTTTCTTTCACCTTTTGTAATACAGCTACCGTTTTGTACGCCAACTGCAATTGCATATAGGCTTTATCCACCTCCAGTGTTATGTACTGTCCTTGACGTGCCGATTGTAGCTCCATTGCTCTTAATTTGAACTTGGCAGCCTTACGTTGATGCATCCCATCAAAATTTAAAAGGGGCTGTTCTATAGTAAGCCGTGTGGCATAATCCTCTATTTGTTGTGGATTGTTCAACAAATCGGGATTAAAGTCATTCGCAGTTAAAATACCCTGATTCAATTTGGACCCGAAAGCCATCAAAGGATTTGTAGTAGCTATTCCCGTATGGCTGACACCAATAGTGGGAAGGATAATGGCATTGGTCTGTTTAAAATCGCCCTGCGCAGCCATAATATTAGTTGCTGCAATTTTTAGACTGTTATTGTTTTCCCTTATTTTGACCAAGACCTCATCTTTGGATATCAATTGGACTTC
>CBDUKC010000075.1:0-12270 GCA_965367705.1 uncultured Maribacter sp.
AGTTATTTTTATGACCAACTTCGGTATGAACAATGGCAAGAGATTAAGGGAACGGATAGTTTTCAATTAGACCACGCAGCAAAAAAAGATAGCAAATTCGGTACCGTTGGCGCGGTAGCGAAAGATATAAACGGGAATATTGCTGCTGCGACCTCAACTGGTGGCATGACGAATAAAAAATTTGGTAGAATTGGTGACAGCCCTATGATAGGCTCCGGAACATATGCCAACAATAAAACCTGTGCCGTATCCTGCACGGGCAGCGGTGAATTTTTTATACGGGGTGTGGCTGCTTATGATGTTTCCTGCCTTATGGAATATAAAAACTATACCTTAAAAGAAGCAACGGATGAAGTCATTCAAAAAAGGATGCTAAACTTAGGCGGTGATGGCGGATTAATCGCCATAGATGCCGAGGGAACTATTGCGATGCCCTTTAATACCGAAGGAATGTACAGAGGCTTCAAAACATCTTCAGGACAGGGAGCAACTGCTATTTACAAGGATTAGACCAGGGGAGCATCTAAAGGCAAAACCTTTAATTTACGGCTCCTGATATTAAACCGATCTCCATTTGCCAAAATATGTGTTTTGAGATTCGATAGAGACATAGGCTCGCCTTCATCCAATATTTTTTGATTATTGTGCTTTAACTTACTAGGGTCGAACAAAATAACCATCCCAGAGCCAATGACCTCAAAGGTTTTACATTTTTTAATAACCAAACCTGTGTCCTCCGCTAGTCCAACCCCTAATAATTTAGGGAATTTAGCAACAGCCTCCGATAATCTGCCAAACCTGCCTCGTCTTATAAAATGAGAGTCTATTATCAGGTTAGGGATAAAGTCCATTCCTACTCCCATACCCACAGCACCTTTTACAAAAGCTTCCTTACTGCTTCCGCCTGTAATCATCTCCTTGGACATACACATGGCGCCCGCACTTGTACCAGCAATAACTACCGGCTCTTTTTTATATCTCTCCTGTAGTATACTATGTATACTGGTATTACCTATTTTATGTGTGATTTGAGATTGATCTCCTCCTGAAAACATAAAGCAGTTGGCCTGTTTAGCAAGCGTAATATTCTCCTCTAATTCAGAATCTTCACGTTTCCGAATATCCATCAGTTTAACGTTAGTACAACCTAACTTACCAAATGCATCCAAGTAATTCTTTCCTACTTCATCGGGGATACTAGAAGCGGTAGGAACTACTACGATCATGGCATCCGTACCCCCACTCTCACGAACCACTCGTGCCAAAATTCCATCGTCGATAAATTCCAATGTACTATGTTCAGGCTTATCCACACCCTTATCCTCATTACCACCTATTGGTATCAACACTCCCCGAATATCCATCTTATTCATTTTATGCCGCAAAAATACGCCTATCAATTGAATATAAAATCATATCTTTTAGTTTTCCTAATACTAAACAAAACTCCGGGTACATGAAAATAAGAACTATCAATGCTATGAAAGGCCCTAACTACTGGTCGGTACGTCGTCACAAACTTATCGTAATGGTTTTAGACCTAGAAGGTATGGAAGACCATCCATCCAATAAGATACCAGGATTTTCGGACAGGCTCAAAGCCCTTTTTCCCAGCATGTATTCCCACCGATGTTCGGAAGGCTGTGAAGGTGGTTTTTTCATGAGGGTTGATGAAGGCACATGGATGGGACATGTAGTGGAACACATTGCATTAGAAATACAGACCATGGCAGGTATGGATACCGGATTTGGAAGAACGCGAGATTATGGTGAACACGGTGTTTATAATGTGGTTTTTTCATATTTAGAAGAAAGTGTAGGACGCTATGCTGCAAAAGCAGCCGTTGATATCTGCGAAGCGTTGATAGCGGCAAAGGACTATGATTTAGATTACGACCTACAACGCATGCGCGAGCTTCGTGAAGCAGACAGACTAGGTCCCAGCACAGGCTCTATTATTGAGGAAGCAGAAAGTAGGGGAATCCCATGGATTAGATTAAATAAATATTCGCTTTGTCAATTAGGATATGGCGCCAATCAAAAAAGAATACAAGCAACCGTTACTAGTGAAACCAGCAGTATAGGTGTGGAACTTGCCTGCGATAAAGAAGATACAAAACATCTTCTGGAACAGGCGGAAGTAGAAGTTCCAAAGGGTGAAATCATTTCCAAAGAAAGTAGTTTAAAAGCTGCATGCGACTATGTTGGCTATCCCTTGGTGATTAAACCTATCGATGGTAACCACGGTAGGGGAATAACAGTGGATATAAATACCTATGAAGAAGCTTTGGAAGGCTATCATGAGGCGAAAGCAATATCAAGAAGAGTAATTGTTGAAAAATATATAACCGGTGAAGATTTTAGGTTACTTGTAATCAATCATGTATTAGTCGCAGCGGCAAAACGCACTCCGGCCCATGTCATCGGAAATGGAAAAAATACGATCGTTGAGCTCGTTGAAGAAGTGAACAAAGATCCTCGACGTGGTTATGGTCATGAAAAAGAACTTACTGCAATAACAATAAATAGTTTAACCAAAACCATTATAGCAGATGCGGGATATACAGAAGACTCTGTACTACCCGACGGTGAGCGATTGATTTTAAAGGACACTGCGAACCTAAGTACTGGAGGAACAGCAGAAGATGTTACAGACCGGGTTCATCCGGCCAATGTATCTATGGCCGAACGTATTTCTAAGATTATAGATCTTGATATTTGTGGTATCGATATTATGGCCAGCGCTATCAGCAAGCCCTTGTCGGAAACTGGAGGAGCAGTTCTTGAAGTAAATGCTGGACCTGGATTCCGCATGCACCTAGCCCCGACTACCGGGTTACCTAGAAACGTAGCAGCGCCAGTTGTAGACAAGCTATTTCCGAATAGCGGAGATACAGGTAGAATCCCAATAATTGCCATCACCGGTACTAATGGAAAAACGACAACAAGCAGACTCATCGCCCATATTGCTAAAATGAGAGGGTTTCGGGTAGGCTACACCACCAGTGATGGCGTATATATACAGAATAGATTACTGATGAAAGGGGATTGCACAGGACCTCAAAGTGCAGAATTCGTATTGAAAGACCCTACGGTTAATTTTGCGGTATTGGAATGTGCACGCGGAGGAATGCTACGAGCGGGACTCGCGTTTCCCAGTTGTGATGTAGGAATCGTAACCAATGTGGCGGCAGACCATTTGGGCCTTAAAGGAATTCATACCATTGAACAATTGGCAAGGGTTAAAGGCGTGGTGCCGGAAACAGTTGCGCCAGACGGATATGCCATATTAAATGCTGACGATGATTTAGTATACGGTATGAGAAAAGGTATACAATCCAATTTAGCCTTGTTTTCCATGGATGAGGAAAACCCTAGAATAAAAGCCTTACAACGAAAAGGTGGAATTACAGCAATATATGAAAACGGCTATGTAACCCTTTGCAAGGGTACATGGAAAATGCGCATCATGAAGGCCGAGGACATACCCTTAACCTTTGGAGGCAAAGCAACATTCATGATCCAAAATATACTCCCTGCAATCATTGCAGCGAACGTAAGAGGCATTAGTATAGAGGATACCAAAGCTGCTTTAGAAACTTTTATACCCTCGGAATCACAGACTCCGGGGAGACTTAATCTTTTCAAGTTTAATAAATTTCAAATGCTTTTAGATTACGCACATAACGCAGCGGGCATGCAAGCACTCAAGAAATTTACAGACCAATTAGACGCTACCGTTAAAGTAGGTATTATAGCCGGTATAGGAGATAGGCGTGAGGAGGACAATATGGAAATTGGAAGGATTGCTGGACAGATGTTCGATGAAATCATTATTCGCCAAGACAAACACTTACGGGGCAAAACGGAACAAGAGCTAATCAAAATGGTTAAAGACGGAATTCTCAAAGATTTTCCAGATAAGAAAATCACGGTAATACCATCTGAAAAAGAGGCTATACATTATGCCGTGGATAACGCCATTGACGGAACCTTAATTGTGTTGTGTAGCGATGTGGTGCCAGATGCACTTGACTTGGTAAAGGAGCTTAAAGAAAATGAGCAGGTGTTAAGCTAAAAAGTAGCTAATTCATTGAAATTACTAAAAAAGCCATCACAGAGTGATGGCTTTTTTAGTTAGTGACCGCGAAGGGATTCAAACCCCCAACCCTCAGAGCCGAAATCTGATGCGCTATTCAGTTGCGCCACGCGGCCGTTTTTCAAGAAGCAAAAATAGAATTTCTTCTTGCTATATTAATGCTTTACGCCAACTTATTTTTAACAATTTTAGATATGGTCTTTCCATCAGCTTGTCCAGATAATTCTTTTGACACCATCCCCATAACCTTACCCATATCCTTCATGCTAGTTGCTCCTGTTTGTGTAATCGTTTGTACTACGACCTTCTCAATTTCTTCATCCGTTAATTGCTCTGGTAAAAACTGTTCCAAAACAGCCACTTGAGCCAATTCTGGTGCTGCTAGGTCTTCCCTGCCTTGTTCGCTGAAAATTGCCGCACTGTCCTTTCGTTGTTTTACCAGTTTTTGTACCAATTTCACTTCTTCCTCTTCAGAAAGTTCTCCTTCTCCACTAGTTTTTGCTAATAAGAGCGCTGATTTAATAGCCCGCAAGGATTCTAAAGCCACCGTGTCCTTAGCCTTCATCGCTGTTTTCATTTGATCCATTACTAGCTGTTGCAATCCCATATTCCCGTGATTTTAAAGATGTGAAGATAAAAAATAAACCTGGAAACAAGACTTGTTTCCAGGTTTAAAACTTAGGATATAAGGCAGTCCTAATCTACATTATCATGTAAAAAAGAATTATTAGAACGCAACTGAATATCATTGTTACTGTCATCACTTAAACTGGTCCTAGAAATCTTTTGTTCTCTTACTCTTTCGTTCAAATCCACTCCCTGCCTTTTGTAAGCTGGTTGCTTTTCAAATTCGTCTAAATTATTTACACTGTTTTTAAACTTATAGTTGAAATCCTTCAATTTTCTTCTGCGTTCGTCCGCCCTCTCCCTTAATAATTCTTCAATAGGCGTTTCCATTGGATCTATTTGCTCGTTAGGTTGCGTTTCAGGTGCCTTAGGCGCTACCGTTTTTCTCTCAAAAACCAACTCGTCCTCAACAATTTTAGGTTCAAATTCCTCAGCTTTTGATTTTGCTCCTGTAAGTTTATTTTCCAGTTGCATATAATCATCCAAGCTATACCTGGTTTCCCCCTTCTTATTATACTCCAAAACAGGAATAATTTCAACGCTATCGTTAACATTCATATCCTTAACTTCATCGTTAAGATCGAACATAATCACATTTTCCTTTTCTTCTTCATCTGTAACCAAAGGCAAATCAAAACCTATCGCAAATTGATCATCTTGATCTTGCGCTGTTAATTCTTGCGGTTCAACAACTTCTATCGCGCGTAAATTATCCGAAGATTCGATGATTACAAAATCATCCTCTGAGACATCTTTCGCTACAACCTCTTCATAGAATACATTGAAGTTTTTGATATAATTGGTTGTAGGGATTAAATCAAAGTCCCCTTGATCTAATAATTCGTAACGTGCTTGAGGCACTTCTTCAGGTTTATCCTCTTCAAGAACATGAACAGTTCTATTGGAGGACATCAAATCCATTTCTGCTTTTTGCCCCTCTTCCAGATTATGGATTATTTTTTTTGACTCGGTATTTACAATATCATCCTGTTGTTCTATATTAAATCCCGTGGCAATAACGGTAACCGCAATGGCTTCGCCTAAACCTTCATCCTCACCAACACCCATTATTATATTTGCACCGTGACCAGCCTCTATTTGAATATGGTCATTGATTTCTCCAATTTCATCAATAGTAATCTCTTGAGAGCCAGAAACGATAAGCAACAATACGTTTTTGGCACCTTGAATTTTATTGTCGTTCAATAACGGAGAATCCAAAGCCTTCATAATCGCTTCATTTGCCCTTGCTGAACCAGCAGCAATTGCAGACCCCATTATCGCAGTACCGCTATTGGAAAGTACCGTTTTAGCATCGCGTAAATCTATGTTTTGGGTATAGTGGTGTGTAATTACCTCTGCTATACCTCTTGCAGCTGTAGCTAAAACTTCATCTGCTTTTGAAAAACCGGCCTTAAAGCCAAGGTTCCCATAAACCTCCCTTAATTTGTTGTTATTGATAACGATTAGAGAATCTACATTGTTTCTCAGTTTTTCAATCCCTTTCTGAGCCTGTTCGCATCGCATTTTTCCTTCAAAATTAAAGGGCATGGTTACAATACCAACGGTTAGAACATCCATTTCTTTTGCTAATTTGGCAATTACTGGAGCAGCACCAGTACCTGTTCCTCCACCCATACCTGCGGTAATGAATATCATCTTGGTCGTGTTATCCAACATTCGCTTAATGTCCTCCATGCTTTCCATGGCAGCTTGTTCTCCAACTTCGGGATTGGCACCAGCCCCCAATCCTTCAGTTAACGAAACCCCAAGTTGAATTTTATTCGGTACTGGACTATTGTCCAACGCTTGAGAATCTGTATTACAGATAACAAAGTCTACACCGTTTATTCCTGCTTGAAACATGTGGTTGATGGCGTTACTACCGCCACCACCTACTCCGATAACCTTAATTACGTTGCTTTGATTCTTTGGAAGATCAAAAGAGATATTGTCAAATTCGCTGCTGTTGCTCATATTGTTATTATTACTGGTTATTGTATGCTCTATGCTATGATTATTCTACTCTGCGTTATCTAAAAATTCCTTCAATTTTTCGGACCATTTATCGAAGACGGACTTACGTTCCTTTCTTCTCTCTTCATTCGCTTGTAATTCTTCAATCCGATCTTCTTTATTATTCACGCTATCCGCTTCTGGGGTTGAAGATATTTCCGTTTGCATTTTGGATTGGTTCTTAACCGCATTCATTAACAAACCTACCGCTGTAGCATAAAGGGGACTAGCTATTTCAGCATCCGAATCGCCTGCCAAATGTTCGTTGGGGTATCCTATTCTGGTGTCCATACCCGTTATATATTCTACCAATTGCTTTAAATGTTTCAACTGACTTCCGCCACCCGTAAGGACAATACCTGCAATTAACTTTTTCTTTTGCTCATCATGGCCATAGTTTTTTACCTCTACGTATACCTGCTCAATAATTTCCACTACCCTTGCATGTATTATTTTAGATAGATTCTTCAATGAAATTTCCTTTGGCTCCCTTCCTCGTAAACCAGGAATAGATACAATCTCATTATCCTTGTTCTCTCCTGGCCAAGCTGAACCGAACCGCATCTTTAACTGCTCTGCCTGCTTTTCTATGATGGAACAACCCTCTTTGATATCTTCCGTAATGATTCCGCCACCAAAAGGTATAACTGCAGTATGTCTAATAATACCATCTTTAAAAATAGCCAGGTCCGTAGTCCCACCGCCTATATCAATAAGCGCAACACCGGCCTCTTTTTCTTCCTGACTTAAAACAGCATCCGATGAAGCCAACGGTTCCAACGTAATATTACCCAGTCCTAGACCTGCACTTTTAATACATCTACCAACATTTTTTATCGATGTTACCTGCCCTACGACCACATGAAAATTTGCCTCTAAGCGGCCACCATACATCCCTATAGGCTGTTTGATTTCTGCTTGACCGTCAACTTTATACTCTTGAGGAAGGACGTGAATTATTTCCTCACCTGGTAACATTATTAATTTGTACACTTGATTCACGAGCTTATCCAAATCTACATCTCCAATAACTTCTTCAGAATCGGCTCTCGTAATATAATCGCTATGCTGTAAACTTCTAATATGCTGCCCAGCGATACCAACCACTACATTCCCTATTTTAAGACCTGAGCTACTTTCTGCTTCTTCAACGGCCTGTTGTATAGACTTTATGGTTTGTGTAATATTGTTAACAACACCACGGTGAACCCCTAAGCTTTTGGATTTTCCAATTCCCAAAATCTCAATCTTCCCATATTCGTTTTCCTTACCAATGATGGCAACGATTTTAGTTGTTCCGATGTCTAGACCGACTGAATAATTAGCTTGTTCCATTCCCTTTTAAATTTTAGTGCACACTACCTGGTTATTGAATTCTAAACTTACTACTGCAAATTCTTCCAACGTTTTATCCTTATTTGCTTTGGCATAAAACGCTTTAAAATTGTTGAATTTTTCTTCTAGGTTCTCTATATCTCCCAAATTCACAACAAACTGATTCAATCTAAACTTCAACTTATAATTGTCCTCTTCTTCAATATGAATCCCTATTACGTTCTGACGCAAAAAATTGTCTTCATTAATAAATTCCAAAATCACATAGACATCCTCTAGGCTTGCACCTGTTACATTCCCCGTAATTATTGGCACCCTAGCGGAGTGATTCGATGAAAACGGCATACGCTTTCCTTCATCATCCAAATAGAATTTTGAATTTCCCTCTATGCGACCGATTGGTTTACGTTGAATAATTTTGGACGTAAGTTCTCCATCTATAGTAAGATACACTTGGGCACTTTTAACCATTTCATTGGCTTCAATAGCCTTTTCTATAGTATTCAAAGCTATCTTTTCTTTAGGGACATTTTCAAGTCCACCATAATTTTGTATTAACAATTTATTAACCGTTCCTTCCGTTAGGTATAAATTTTCATCCCCAGCGAATTCTACATTCATTTTAACAATATTTTTCCTATTGCTTCGCTGATTAGAAAATGCGTACAAGCCCATGATTACAAGTAACAGGACGATTAGCTTTATGTTATTCCAATTCATTCGCATATACCAACTCATTTTTAATTTTTTCTATTTCCAAACCTATATCACCAGCCCCCATAGTTACCAGAACCTCAGTATTTTGACCTATTATTTCAGTTATTAAATCTTCTTTCTTAACTAATTTTTTATTAGTATTGGTCATTTTATCCAATAGCCGTTGGGAATTAATATCAGGAATAGGCTTTTCCCTTGCTGGATAAATTTCAAGTAGCAATACATTCTCAAATCGAGAAAGGCTCTTGGCAAACTCAGTACCAAAATCTCTTGTTCTAGTAAAAAGATGTGGTTGAAAAACAGCCAATACCTTTTTATTGGGATGCATTTCGGAGATAGCATCAAAAACAGCATCGATTTCCGTTGGGTGATGTGCATAGTCATCAATAAAAATAAACGCATTAGTGTTTATTTTATATGAAAATCTACGTTGTACGCCTTTAAATGTTCCCAATGCACTTGCCAAGCGATCCGGTGGGGAACCGGCTTCTATCGCCATGGCAAAAGCAACTAACCCATTAAGCAAATTATGCCTTCCTGGTTTACTAAATCTCACCCCGTTCAACACCATGTTCGGGGTAACCAAATCAAATATGTAGGTACCTTGTTCAATTTTTATATTACGGATACAAAAATCCGATTCATCCTCTATACCATAAGTTATGCCTTTGAGCGGCAAACCATTTCGCACAAAGAGCTTTCCTCCTGGTTTAATACGTTTTGTAAAATCGATGAAAGACTTTGTTAATTCTTGTGCATCCCCATAAATATCCAAATGGTCCGCATCCATAGATGTAATGCAGGCCACCGTTGGGCTAAGACGTAAGAATGAACGATCAAATTCATCTGCTTCTACCACAGAATAATCTGTACCCTCTAGCAAAAAGTTGCTATTAAAATCTTCTGATATACCTCCTAAAAAAGCAGTAAGCGGCGTACCAGTTTCTTTTAATAAATGTGCTAGTATACACGAGGTAGTCGTCTTTCCATGGGTACCTGCAACGGCAAAACAGAAAGAATCCTTGGTAACAAGACCAAGTACCTCGGAACGCTTTTTTATTACAAAACCGTTGCTTTGAAAATATTGATATTCGCTGTGTGAAACAGGAACGGCAGGTGTATATACCACTAAAGAACTTTTGGGGTCCAAAAAAGCTTTTGGAACCAGCTTTAGATCATCCGTATAATGAATAGCAATTCCTGTAGCAGCCAATTCTTTAGTTAATGGAGTTTCCGTTTTGTCATATCCGGCAACTTGAATATTTACAAACTGGAAATAGCGTGCCAAGGCAGACATACCAATGCCACCTATGCCTATGAAGTAAACGCTATGTATTTTTTTCAAGTCCAAAATTTCTGTTCTAAAAAATCTTTTCTTATTCCTTTACTACTAAAAAACTACTATTCCTATATGCAAACTCTACCGATTATCGGCTTCTCAATTCTATGTATTTTTTGGTTGCTCATCTATTCTCAAAAGCTTCTCGACTTCATCGCAAATCGCATTTGTAGCATTCGGTAAAGCGAGCGCTTTCATGTTTTTAGATAATTCGATTTGTTTCTCTTCAGAATTAAAAACTGTTGTAAAACGAGTTTCAAACGCTACATCTAAATCCGCTTCTCTAATCAATATTGCCGCCGACTCTTTCTCTAAGGCTTGCGCGTTTTTAGTTTGATGGTCTTCTGCAACATTTGGAGATGGAATAAAAAATGTTGGCTTACCTACAATACACAATTCCGACACCGAACCTGCTCCCGCTCTGGAAATGATAATATCGGCAGCCGCATAGGCCTTATCCATATCATTCAAAAAAGCATGTACTTTTATCGTTTCTGAATTATACATCTTATACTCTTCTATATATCCCTTTCCACATTGCCATAGCACTTGTACCCCTAATTCCTTAAAGAAGGATAATTTATCAGCTATCAACGTGTTGATACGTTTAGCACCAAGACTTCCACCAAGCACTAATACCGTCCTTTTAGAAACGTTAAGCTGAAAAAACGCTAAAGCATCCGCCTTATCTACATTCAAATGGACCAAATCTGCTCGGACTGGATTACCAGTTTTAACAATTTTGTCCGCTGGGAAAAACTGCTCCATCCCATCATAGGCAACGCAGATTTTTTGGACCCTATCTTTAAGTAATTTATTGGTAATACCCGCATAAGAATTTTGCTCTTGCAATACGCACGGAATTCCCTTACCGGAAGCGACGCGTAACAACGGTCCACTAGCAAAACCTCCTGTGCCTATAACAGCATGGGGTCTAACTCGTTTTACTATGTTACCTGCTTTTATCAAACTACTTATCAATTTAAAGGGAAATATCAAATTTTTAAATGTCAGCTTTCGCTGAATCCCTGTTATCCACAAACCTTCAATTCTATACCCTGCTTGAGGTACCTTTTCCATTTCCATTCTGTCCTTAGCACCTACGAACAAGAATTCTGCTTTTGGAAACCTTTTTTTTAATTCATTCGCTATGGCTATCGCCGGATAAATATGTCCGCCTGTCCCTCCTCCAGAAATAATAAACCTATAATTGTCCACTAAGTACTTCTAAAGGGTTATTCTCATCAAAATCAGTTGGACCGTTAGCATCCTGAACCAAACTCTTATTACTCGCACTCAATATAATTCCTATGGCCAAACAGGTCATCCAACTAGATGTACCACCGCTACTTATCAACGGTAAATTCTGTCCCGTTACTGGAAATAACTCTACTGCTACAGCCATATTGATTAGTGCCTGAAAAACAATAGGCAGACCAACACCCAACACCAAAAGCTTACTAAAAATGGATGACGAACCGTTTGCCACTACTATAATTCGAAACAACAAAAACAAATAAAAGAACATAAGAGAAAAACCACCAATTAGTCCATACTCCTCTACTATAATCGCATATATAAAATCGGAAGAGCTTTGTGGGAGAAAATTCTTCTGAACACTTTTCCCTGCGCCCTTACCAACAATTCCACCAGTGGCAATTGCAATCTTTGCATGTTCTATCTGGTAATTTGCTTCTGTATCTTCCGGGTTCGAAAAACTATCTATACGGCTCATCCAAGTATCGACACGGTTTGGAAATAGGTCTGGAAATGCTTTTGCCGTTACAATGAACAAGGTCAAACAAACAAGTCCTGTTGCAATTATTCCTAACAAATATTTTGTAGGATACCCCCCTAAAAAACAAAGCATCAATACCATACTAAAGATAATTCCAGCAGTAGAAAAATTGGCCGGTAAAATAAGTACGACAACTAAAAACACGGGAAGCCACAAGGGTATAATACTTTCTGTAAAGCTTACACTAATCTCCCTAATCTTGGATAGGTACCTGGCTACGTAAATAAGAAGCACCACAGCCGCCAAATTAGAGGGTTGAAAACCAAATCCAATAAAGGGTATGTGAATCCATCTACTCGCATTGGTCTCACCACTTGTTGTTCCCTGTGCCAATACAAA
>CBDUKC010000076.1:0-12228 GCA_965367705.1 uncultured Maribacter sp.
TGGAAAACATTTACGAAAAAAGTGGAATGTGCAGTATTGGTGAAGAAAATGTCCACAATGAGTTGGCACCTTAATTTTTAGCTGTTTTAAAAGTATAAATCTTTCAATCCGCTTTTGGCGGATTTTTTTGTAAAGTTTGATGACATTTTGACATTTTTAAAGATTTGGCAGTACTTTTGCCACCTTCAAAACTGATATTAATCTAGGGGAAAATAATATGAGCAATAAAAGTAAAGCGGAAGATATTGATGATGCTATTTCACAAGAAGGAGAGATAGATATCACGCAACAGACCGATGTGAACGATGAAGTTGAGCAGTCTGAAGAAGAACGTTTACGAGAAGATGTGGCGAAGGAGAAGGATAAGTTTTTGAGGCTGTTCGCCGAGTTCGAAAACTATAAGAAAAGGACATCCAAGGAAAGAATGGACCTGTTTAAAACAGCTGGGCAAGAGGTTATTGTCTCGTTATTACCCGTTTTGGATGACTTTGAACGGGCATTAAAGGAACTTGCCAAATCTGAAGATAAGGAGATGTTCAAAGGCGTGGAGTTGATTAGTGGTAAATTCAAGGAGACGTTGAAATCTAAAGGTTTGGAAGATTTACAAGTAAGAGCAGGTGATGCTTTTGATGCGGATATTCATGAAGCCATAACGCAAATACCTGCCCCAAGTAAGAAAATGAAGGGAAAGGTTATAGACGTTATCGAAAAAGGATTTAAACTAGGAGATAGGATTATACGCCATCCAAAGGTGGTGGTTGGGAACTAAAATAAAGGTATGAAGCAAGATTATTATGAAGTGCTGGGGATAAGCAAAGGTGCCTCTGCTGCGGAGGTTAAAAAAGCATATCGAAAGAAGGCGATTGAGTTTCATCCGGACAAGAATCCTGGAGATGCAGCTGCCGAGGAGAGCTTTAAGAAAGCAGCGGAAGCTTACGAGGTGTTAAGTGATCCCGATAAAAAAGCTAGATACGACCAATTTGGACATGCTGCCTTTGAAGGTGGTGCTGGTTTTGGCGGTGGCGGAATGAATATGGACGACATATTTAGTCAATTCGGTGATATTTTCGGAGGTGGCTTTGGTGGCGGTGGCTTTGGTGGTTTCAGCGGATTCGGTGGCGGTGGCCAACGTCGAGTAAAAGGAAGTAATCTGCGTATTAGGGTAAAACTTACCTTAGAAGAAATTGCCAATGGCGTAGAGAAAAAAGTTAAGGTTAGGCGCAAAGTTCAGGCAGAAGGTGTTACCTATAAAACATGTACCACGTGCAATGGAAGAGGACAGGTTACCAAAATTCAGAACACTATATTAGGAAGAATGCAGACCGCTGCAACATGCAGTGCCTGTGGTGGTGCCGGTCAAATGTTAGATGGTAAGCCTGCAGATGCAGATGCACAAGGTTTGAAGGTAACGGAAGAAACTGTTTCTATTAACATTCCTGCTGGTGTGGAAGAAGGAATGCAACTTAAAGTACCTAATAAGGGTAATGAGGCTCCCGGTAATGGAGTACCAGGGGATTTGTTGGTGGCTATTGAGACGCATGAGCATGATACCTTGAAAAGGGAAGGCGATAATCTACATTACGATTTATATATAAGTATTTCAGAAGCAGTATTGGGAACCTCTAAAGAGATAGATGCTGTGAGTGGTAAGGTGAGGATAAAATTAGAATCTGGAATTCAATCTGGTAAGATATTGCGTTTACGAGGAAAGGGTATTTCTAGTTTAAACGGTTATGGGAGCGGAGATCTTCTGGTCCATGTTAACGTATGGACTCCGAAGGAACTGAATAAAGAACAAAAAGAGTTTTTTGAAAGGATGCAAGGAACCGATAATTTTGAGCCAAGACCCCTTAAATCTGATAAATCTTTTTTTGAAAAAGTAAAAGATATGTTCTCGTAAAGGGAAAAGTATTGGTTTTTAAATAAAAAACGTATATTTGAATTAATATTGGGAAACCGATATTAATTTTCTTTTTCATAGCAATTTTTTTCCCATCCTTAATTCATTTAAGGGTGGGTTTTGTTTTTTATGTCTTTTTAATTAATCGTAACTATTTTTATTTTATTAAGTACAAAGAATCAGATTCACTGTAATTATGGTCCATCTTAATAAAACATTGTTAAAAAAAGTATCGCAATGGTGTCCTTTAAAATTGCCTTATAAAACAATTCAATATCTTTGACCAAATCGATTACATGAACAATATTTTGGTGGTTGACGAGGTTACCAAACAGTTTGGAGATCACACAGCTTTAAAGAATGTTTCCCTTGAAATTCCTGAGAATAGTATTTATGGTCTTTTAGGACCAAATGGGGCTGGTAAGACCACTTTGATTAGAATTATAAACCAGATTACGTATCCGGATCAAGGAAAGGTCTTTTTTGGCGGTGAACCATTAAAACCCGAGCATATTGCTCAAATTGGCTACCTGCCAGAAGAGCGCGGATTGTATAAAAGCATGAAGGTTGGAGAGCAGGCTTTGTATTTGGCGCAGCTAAAGGGGCTTTCTAAGAACGATGCAAAAGAAAGGTTGAAATTTTGGTTCGATCGTTTGGAGATAGGTGACTGGTGGGGCAAGAAAATTCAGGAGCTTTCAAAAGGGATGGCCCAAAAAATCCAGTTTATTGTTACGGTTTTACATGAGCCTAAGTTGCTTATTTTTGACGAACCTTTTAGTGGGTTTGATCCTATCAATGCGAATATTATAAAAGAGGAAATCTGGAAGCTTAAAGAAAATGGCACCTCCATTATATTTTCTACGCATCGTATGGAATCTGTAGAGGAGCTCTGTGAGTATATCGCCTTAATACATCGTTCTGAAAAGATTTTAGACGGGAAATTATCGGAAATAAAAAAGGCGTTTAAAAATAACATTTTTGGGGTAGGGGTTACTACGGATACTCCCGAAACTGTACTTACCGAATTAAAAGAGCGGTATCAGGTGCTTACCTCTAGTTATGAAAAAAGTGAGAAACAATTAGATTTTTCTGTGCAACTGCCAAACGAAAATTCCACAGACTTATTAGGTTTTCTTGGTTCAAAATCAAATGTAAATAGCTTTGTCGAGGCCATTCCTTCAGCCAACGATATTTTTATCCGGACTATTCAAAATAAAGGATACGCCCATGAATAAGTTACCGCTAATCATAAAAAGAGAATACCTAGCAAAGGTTAGAAACAAATCCTTTGTAATCATGACTTTTTTGAGTCCCATATTGATGGTAGGTATGATCCTTCTTATCGCCTATCTTACCAAGCTAAACGATAGTGAAAAAAGGGTAATTGCGGTTTTAAACGAGAGTGATTTTTTCTCTACAGAATTTCTTTCCAACGAAACCACTTCTTATGTAAATTATCGGGACCTGACCTTGGAAGTGGCTAAGGACTCTACCATGAACATGGGGTACTATGGTCTAGTGTACATTCCAAACGAGAGCACGCTTGAACTTGTTTCGCAACGTGCATTTTTTTATAGTGAGGAAGCACCGAATACAACAATACTTGAAAGCTTGGAACGTATTTTTAAGGAACGTTTAAAGCAGGAAAGATTAAGGGAATTGGGTATATCCAGCATGGAATATACCGAGATGGACCGTTCCTATCAAATGAATATTTCAACATTTGACGGCGAACAAAACCTAAAAGGTATTAATGAGATTAAAGCAATTATCGGAGGCGGGTTTGGCTATCTGATTATGATGTTCATAATTATCTACGGAGGCTTTGTTATGCGAAGTGTAATAGAGGAAAAGACAAGTCGTATTATAGAGGTGATTATTTCTTCTGTAAAACCCTTTCAGCTGATGATGGGTAAAATCATTGGAACATCTTTAGCAGGAATTACCCAATTTGGTATATGGATTGTCTCCGGCACGATTCTTTTGGTTATTTCTATGGCTATTTTCGATATTGACCCAGCGGTCGTATCAGGTTCAGGAGCACTTCCAGTAATGGGAGCAAGTTCAAATGCTGTAATACCTTCGGCAGAAGCTACCATGCAATTATACGCCCAGGAGCTTTTTGATATTCCTTGGGTACTCTTGATTACTTTTTTTCTGGTCTACTTTATTCTGGGATACTTAATCTATAGTTCTATTTATGCTGCAATAGGCGCGGCAGTTGATAATGAAACGGATACACAACAGTTTATATTTCCTATTATATTACCCCTAATGTTGGCTATTTATGTCGGTTTTTTCTCAGTTTTCAGCAATCCCCATGGACCAATTGCAGTTGGTTTCTCTCTTTTTCCGTTAACCTCTCCCATTGTAATGATGATGCGGCTTCCCGGTGGTATTGGAGAAGGAGGTGTACCCATATGGCAGTTGGTGTCTTCTATCCTAATATTAATGGCTACCTTTATAGGCATCGTCTGGTTGGCTGCAAAAATATATAGGGTAGGCATCTTGATGTATGGTAAAAAACCAAGCTATAAAGAGTTGTTCAAATGGCTCAAATATTAATGATGGTACAGGATAATACCGAAAAATTAAAGGAAATTATTGAGGATGATATCTGGGGCTCCATAAAGGAGTTCTTGGAATTTGGTATTCATTATGGAAGTGGAGACAAATCTATAGATATTACCGTTGGTCTGATATTACTGTTGACTATAGCTTTTATTGTGACCACATTTTTCATGAAATGGGTGCGTATGTTTTTTACCCGAAAAATGGAATCTGAGGATAAGCTCAAGTTCGTCAGCATATTTAAGTTCATAAAATACCTGGTCTATATTGTGGTAATTCTGTTTACCATGAGTGCAGCTGGTATAAATATAACCATACTTATTACCGCTTCGGCGGCACTTTTTGTTGGCTTAGGTCTTGCATTGCAGGAGCTCTTTCAAGATATTATCGGTGGTATATTCATTATTCTTGATAAATCTCTTCGGGTTGGTGATATAGTAGAAATAGATGGCAAAGTAGGAAAGGTCTTTGAGATTAAGCTTAGAACTACTAGGGCAATAACTAGAGATGATAAGATCATCATCATCCCCAATCATAAGTTTATCAGTGATATTGTATACAACTATACACAAAATCATAAAACTACCAGGGAGACTGTCAAAATTGGAGTAGCCTATGGTAGTGATATTCAGTTGGTGACGTCAATTTTAGAATCCATTTTACAGGATCAAAAAGGGGTATTAAAGAGTCCGAAACCTTTTGTATTGTTCGATGATTTCGGAGATTCTGCCTTGTTGTTTTCACTCAATTTTTTTATCAGTGATAGTTTTACGGATCCAAGGATAAAAAGTGAATTAAGGTATCGCATAGATGCGGAATTTAGAAAGAACAGTATTACAATACCATTTCCTCAAAGGGATGTCCATATTTTTCAGCAAACTCCTTTTCAACATAGTAATATTAAAAACTCAACCAAGGAATGGGGACTAGGGGAGGATTAAGCATTCTATTGCTGCTGATGCCTTTATGTGTTATTATGGCTCAAACGCCAGATGTGTTTAGGGCTGAGTATATGATATTGCCCAGAAACGATTCAGGTGCAAGATTGGCGCGAATAAAGTTAGTGGCGAATGTTCCTATAAAAGTAAGCGATTCCAGTATCGTTGTAGTGGGGAGTGAATATAATCGATTATCATATGATTTGGATAGGGACGATATTTCAATCAACCAACAAGGGCTTAATTACTTTCACGTAGTCGATATCAATTTAGGATATGTTCAAAGGTACTCTAAGGATTGGAGATTAATTGGAGTGCTGACCCCAAGGCTAGCATCGACTTTGACCAACCCTTTGGAGAACGGAGACTTTTCCATCAATGCCACTATTGGTGCTTTTAGGGATAGACCTTATTTGGAAAAACCCACACGCTTGATATTAGGAATTGCTTACAATTCATCTGTAGCCTTAAGGGTTCCTTTGCCTGTTGTTTACTTTGAAAAAAGATTTCATCCAAGTTGGTCTTATATTATCGGTGTACCTAAAACAGGGATGAAGCATCATTTTGATGAAAAACACATGATGCAAACAGAATTCATATTGGACGGTTATTTTGTAAATCTTCAAAACAATACCGCTTTGCCAGATGCTACTTTTGCATCGTCTATTTCATCATCTGCCGCTGTGGTAACTCTTGGTTATTCTTATAATATTACTAAGGAGATGTCATTTTATGGATTTTTTGGACATACGGTTTTTCAACTAGGGGTTTTGAGGGATGACGATAGAAATGATATTTTTACATTGAATGATGACCCAAGCTTTTACTTTAGGACAGGATTTAGGATAGGACTTTAAATAAATAAAAAATAATATGTCAAGAATTTTAGTTATTGAGGATGAGGCGGCAATAAGACGTGTATTGGTGAAAATACTATCTGAAGAAAACGACGCCTATGCGGTAGAGGAAGCTGAAGATGGTTTAAAAGGACTGGAAACCATAAAGAATAATGACTATGACTTGGTACTTTGCGATATAAAGATGCCAAAAATGGATGGTGTTGAGGTTTTAGAAGCAGCTAGGAAAATAAAACCTGAAATACCATTTATTATGATTTCAGGGCACGGTGACTTGGATACGGCCGTAAATACCATGCGATTGGGTGCTTTTGACTATATATCAAAACCACCCGATTTAAATAGATTGTTGACTACCGTAAGAAATGCGTTGGACCGTAAGGAACTTGTCGTTGAGAATAAAATTCTTAAAAAGAAAGTTGGTAAGAACTATGAAATGGTGGGTAAAAGCAGCGGTATAGATGCCATTAAGGATATGATAGAAAAAGTGGCCCCTACCGATGCTCGGGTGCTTATCACCGGCGCCAATGGAACTGGAAAGGAATTGGTTGCACACTGGTTACATGAAAAGAGTCAAAGAAGTGCTGCACCTTTTATTGAGGTTAATTGTGCCGCTATACCATCAGAACTTATAGAAAGTGAGTTGTTCGGTCACGTTAAGGGCGCTTTTACTTCAGCTGTTAAGGATCGTGCAGGAAAATTTGAGGCTGCTAACAAGGGCACCATATTTTTAGACGAAATAGGAGATATGAGTCTCTCTGCGCAAGCTAAAGTGCTTAGAGCATTACAAGAGAGTAAGATCTCTAGGGTTGGAACGGATAAGGATATAAAAGTAGATGTACGTGTATTGGCTGCAACCAATAAAGACTTAAAGCATGAAATTGCAGAAGGTAATTTTCGTGAAGATCTTTATCACAGATTGGCTGTTATTCTGATTCAAGTTCCTTCTTTAAATGATAGAAGGGATGATATACCATTATTGATTGAATATTTCTGTAAAAAAGTTACCGATGAGCAAGGGATTCCTTTGAAAACTTTCAGTAGCAAGGCCGTAAAACTCCTTAAAGCGTATGATTGGACTGGTAATATTAGGGAGTTGCGAAACGTGGTAGAACGACTTATTATCTTAGGTGGGACCGAGGTTTCGGAAGACGATGTGAAACTATTTGCTAGTAAGTAGGTTTTTAAATGTTGATTTAGAGGCAATCTGGAATTCTAAGCAAGGCATCTGCCGTAATCTCTTTTGTTCTTAGATTGTAATATTTTTTTCCCTCGGATAAATCACTTTTAAGTAACTCTTTTTCACAATTTTCAAAAATGTTTTTAGCAAAGGCACGCGCTTCCTTACAATTTACGGACTCAACTATTTTTTGAAGGGAAGCCTTGTACTTTTCTAAGGACATATCAATTTTTTTATTTAAGCTGGTAAGGCCTTGCTCCTGTAATAGGGATGCTTGATTTTTACTTGAAGTAGTGCTGTTTAGTGCAAGCAGGTCATTGCCGTATTTGCTTTGGTGCAATTCATGAGCTTCAAGGGCATCTAGTCCTCCAAGTGTATGTTCTAACGAACGTTCTAAAAATATACGGGTTGCATTTAAGGAAGTGGCCTTCGTTGCGAGCTTAAGATTTTTTAAACCCTCTTGCAAATCAACTTCTGCATATTCGCAACCACATTCAGCTAGCTGTTTTTTGGATTTCTCAATGGCGTTCAATGCTTTGTAAGCAAAAAATCGTGCTTCGTTTATATCATCTTTTGTAATTGCTGTTTCTGTTTGAGTTTTAGCAAAGCCAATGTTGGAGCCTGCATACTCACATTCCATGTTGGATGTAAAGGAAGAAAATAGTATCAATGCCATAACACTGATGAAGATATAGGTCTTGTTCATCTTTAAGATTTAGTCGTGTAAAATTTGGGATTTTTTACAGGTATAAAATTAAGACCGTCATCGCTATTTCAAATATTCTATTCGATGGAAAACACTCGATTTGCATTTAATTAGGTAAAAAGTTGAAATGATGTGTTGAACCGCATTTTTTTTTAACATTTGACTGTATTTCATCGATTAAAACTTTTATATTTCAACATGGATTACATAAAAACAGAAGAATATCGTGCTAACAGCAGCACAGATATTGCTAAAGTAGCAACGCGTCAAGACTTTGGGTTATCGGACAAACAGCTTAAAAAGGACTTAAAAAAGACCCGAAGAACATTGGGAGAATTTCAAGATACTTTGTATGCCCACAACAAATACAGCGTATTGGTTTGTTTGCAAGGAATGGATACGGCAGGAAAGGATAGTCTGGTACGAGAAGTGTTCAAAGATTTTAATGCAAGAGGGGTAGAGGTACACAGTTTTAAGGTCCCTACGGAGCTGGAACTTGATCATAATTATCTTTGGCGTCATTATATAGCACTTCCTGAAAAGGGTATGTTTGGGGTTTTTAATAGAACGCATTATGAAAATGTGCTCGTAACTAGGGTTCATCCGGAATATATTCTAGGAGAGCGAATTCCGGGTATCCATGCGGTAACGGATATTGATGAATCTTTTTGGGAAAAGCGTTTCGAGCAGATCAATAATTTTGAGCGCCATTTAGCAGAGAGCGGTACGATTATTTTTAAGTTCTTTTTGCACCTATCAAAAGAAGAACAGCGCCAACGTTTGTTAAGAAGGCTTTCACTTAAAGAAAAACACTGGAAGTTTTCTCCCAGCGATCTTAAGGAACGCAAGTTGTGGGAAAAATATCAAAACTGTTATGAGCAGGCTATAAAAAATACATCCACAGAGCATGCGCCATGGGATATTATTCCTGCGGATAACAAAAAAGCGGCCCGTGTTATCGTCGCTACACTACTTTTAGAAAGGTTAAAAAAATACAAAGATATCGAGGAGCCGCATTTGGATGCTAAAATTATGGCTAATTTAGACACCTATGAAAAGGAACTACAAAACGAAGAGTAAAATTGGCCTTTTAACTTTATGCCTGGCTTTAAGTCAGGTTATAGTTGCACAAACGGATGACGAAGTTCAACTACGAAAAATATATGATGCCGCCCTTTCTCAAGGAAAATCCTATAATTGGTTAAATCACTTATCTAACCAGATTGGCGGTAGATTGTCTGGCTCCATTCAAGCCCAACAAGCGATTGATTATACGAAAACAGAATTAGATGCGCTTGGTCTAGATCAAGTTTGGTTGCAGCCAGTGATGGTACCTAAATGGGTTAGAGGGACACCGGAGTTTGCATATTTCGAAACCGAACCAGGTATTACTACAAATGTTCCAATTACTGCATTAGGCGGCTCCGTGGCCACACCACCCAAAGGTATAAAGGCAAAAGTTATAGAGGTGCAAGGCATCGAAGAACTAGATGCTTTGGGCGCTAATAAGATAGCTGGAAAGATTGTTTTCTTCAATAGGCCCATGAATGCAAAACACATTAACACGTTTGAAGCGTATTCCGGTGCCGTTGATCAACGGGGTTCTGGGGCGAGGGAAGCGGCCAAGTTTGGAGCGTTAGGAGTGATTGTACGTTCTATGAACTTGAGGTTGGATGATTTTCCTCACACTGGTGCTATGAGTTACGGTGATGCTCCATTAAATCAAAGAATTCCTGCCGCCGCAATAAGTACAAATGCTGCGGAATTACTTAGTGCGACCCTTAAACTAAATCCGGATATCAACTTTTATTTTAAACAAAATTGTAAACAGTTCGATGATGTCCAGTCCTTTAACGTTATCGGGGAGATAAAAGGAAGCACATACCCTGACCAGATTATTGTGGTGGGAGGTCATTTAGATTCATGGGATTTGGGAGATGGCTCACATGACGATGGTGCAGGGTGTGTACAAAGCATGGAGGTGTTGCGTCTGTTTAAGGAAATTGGATATAAACCCAAACGCACCATTAGGGTCGTGTTATTTATGAACGAAGAGAATGGATTGCGTGGAGGTAAGAAGTATGCAGAAGTCGCACAAAAGAATAATGAGAACCATATTTTTGCGCTAGAGAGCGATTCTGGTGGATTTACTCCAAGAGGTTTTTCCTTTGATAGTTCGGAAGCTAATTTTAAACGTGTGCAGGAATGGCAGACTTTATTCGAACAATACCAAGTGAATTTTTTAGTTCAAGGCGGTAGTGGTGCCGATATTGGCCCCTTAAAAAACGATAACATAGTTTTAGCTGGTTTAAGGCCAGATTCCCAGCGGTATTTTGACCACCACCATTCGGATAACGATACGTTTGAACATATAAACAGGCGTGAATTGGAACTTGGTGCTGCTGCTATGACCAGTCTTATCTATCTTTTTGATACCTATGGCATAGTAACAACAGGTAAATAGTTAAGGGGGTATTTCCTATTCTATGATCGCTTGGCTTAAAGATTCCTAACATTTTTCCATACCTTTGCGCCTTAATTAAAAATAGGACAATGGAAGACGGAATTTACGCAAAATTCAATTCGACAAAAGGTGAGGTACTCGTTAAGCTTACCCATGATAAAACACCAGGAACGGTTGGTAATTTTGTAGCCTTGGCAGAAGGCAAAAAAAAGAATACGGCAAAAGCTGAAGGAATTCCTTACTACGACGGGTTGACCTTTCACCGTGTTATCCCTGATTTTATGGTTCAAGGAGGATGCCCTTTAGGAACTGGAACAGGGGATGCAGGATATAAATTCGATGATGAGTTTCATCCAGAACTAAAGCATGATGCGCCAGGAGTCCTTTCCATGGCAAATGCTGGTCCTGGAACCAACGGCAGTCAGTTTTTTATAACGCATATTGCTACTCCTTGGTTAGATAATAAGCATACTGTTTTTGGTCATGTAACTTCTGGACAAGAGGTAATAGATACTATTGCACAAGGGGATGTTTTAGACTCTTTGGAAATTGTAAGAGTAGGCTCCGAGGCGAAATCTTGGGATGCCGTAAAAGCATTTGATACTTTTTCTAAATCTGGTGAGGAGCGTCTAGCTGCTGCCAAAGCGGCTCAGGCTGCAGAATTGGATAAGGTTGCCGCAGGTTTTGAGGAAACCGCTTCTGGACTTCGATACAAATTAATACAGGAAGGAAACGGAAAAAAGGCCGAAAGCGGTAAAGAAGTATCCGTACATTATGAAGGCTCTTTGTTGAGCGGACAAGTTTTTGATTCATCTTATAAAAGAAGCGCACCTATAGATTTTCAGTTAGGGGTGGGTAAGGTAATCCCAGGTTGGGATGAAGGTATTGCGCTACTAAAGGTAGGTGATAAAGCCCGTTTTGTGATTCCTTCAGAACTAGCTTATGGAAGTGCCGGTGCCGGGGGCGTTATCCCTCCTAATGCGACACTTATTTTTGATGTAGAGTTAATGGGTGTAAGCTAGAAATCAGGTACGCTTTACTACAATATTATTAAGACACTTTGGTCCTTGCGATCAAAGTGTTTTTTAGTATTTGTTCTTTGGTGAACTAAATAAAAAAAGTACAATATTTAAAAGTACCAGTGCCAGTATTATAAATAAAAAGGTTATCATAAATTCTTGGAGATTAGAGCTGTTATAATTATAACAACCTAAGCCTTTAATGCCCTACCTAAATGATAGAAAAAGAATTTATTTTTTGGTTTTTACAATGCTGCTAACTAGGATAACAGCATTTACAATAACCAATGAAAACAGAATTAGAAAAAAGGTATTCATGAATTACTAGCATAAGATTGGGGGAGCTATAACTTTGTTTAACTTTAAGATGTAATATTGATAAAATGGTTGCGTAAAATTAAACAAAAAAAGTAAAATAATAGCAGTACCTATTATGGGTAAAACGAGGTACAAAAAAACCCGATTCTGCTTGAATCGGGTTATACTATAAAAAAGTTTAATCTTTACCTAGTCAATTACTTTCACATTAACGGCGTTCAATCCTTTTTTACCTTGTTGTAGTTCAAATTCTACAACATCACCTTCACGAACTT
>CBDUKC010000077.1:0-12166 GCA_965367705.1 uncultured Maribacter sp.
ATTCACTCCTACACGAGCGACCAAAGCCTACATGATCAACCCCATAGGGATTTGAGACGCGCAAGAGCTGCCGCCCAATCTATCGTTCCCACCACAACGGGCGCGGCGAAAGCACTTACCAGAATATTTCCTGAATTAGCAGATGTTATCGGAGGTTGTGGTATCCGGGTACCTGTTCCAAACGGATCTTTAACAGATATCACCTTCAATGTTAAAAAGCATACGACAATTAAGGAAATTAACGATACTTTTAAGCATGCGGCTGAAAACGATTTAAAAAACATACTCTTTTATACGGAAGACCCTATTGTATCTGTAGATATAAACAATAGTTATCATTCTTGTACGTTTGATTCACAGATGACCTCGGTAATAGGGAAAATGGTCAAGATTATAGGATGGTACGACAATGAAACAGGCTATAGCAGCAGAATTATAGATCTCATAAATTATATGAGCAATAAACAGTTTATTTGAATCTTTTATTTTCATACAAGAAGCTTAAGTACGCTATGGTGCTTCTACTAGGTTTATGCTTAGGAGGCATCACCATTGCTCAAGAAACCACACCCTACAAAGATGTTGCTCCGTATCTAAATGAAGCGCGAAACCTTAGAAATCGAAACAAGATAGATCTTGCTCTAGAAACCTTAGATAAAGCAGCTTCAGAAGCAGAGAAAAACGAAGATGTAAAAGCGCTAATAGATTCCTATCACGAACTTGCTATTCTTTATCTTAAGTTAGACCGTGAAGGTGACACCCAATTTTATTGGGATCGAGCAAGTGTTCTTTTGAAAGATACCGCGTATCCCTATGGGGACGCCATACACAAATATATCGAGGCTACTTTATTGTACAGAAGCGACCAGAACTTTCAAGCACTGTCCATGTTAGAGAAAGCGAAGCAGCTTAATAATGATAGGAATTTTTTCAATAACATTCTACTTGCAGAGGCCAAGGTATATCTAAATCTTGAAAAATACGAAAGTGCTACAATAAACCTTAATTCCCTTGTAGTAAATACGGATATCTACGAAAAAGATTTTTTAGCTACTCAAGCCTATTTAGGACTTACAGAGCTTTATTTAAAAAAGGGAGAATTAAATGAAAGCGCAAAGAATGGTGAGTATGCTTTAAAAATGGCAAGCACCAATGGGTTTTTAATGGAGTCCAAAAAGGCGAACATCCTTCTCACCGATATCTACGAACAATTAGGTCTATATGAAAATGCCTATACCAAAAGTCAAAATTTACTTCAAATCAACGATTCTATTTTCAATGTAGAAAAACTTAAGGTAGAGGCTAAAACAGCGGATAAAATCCGTGATGACATAAAGACAAATCAAATAGTCAGTTTAGAAACCAAAGTAGATGAGCTTACAGAATCTCAGAATAGGTCGGAAATCACCGCTATTCTAGCCTCGGCGTTTTTGATCATCATCTCTTTATTGGCCGTATCCCTATTCCGAAACAATCAAATTAAGGTAAAGACCAACGATCTTCTACATACTAAAAATAAAGAGCTGCAAGTGGCAAGGGATGGAGCGGTACAAGCCATGGAAGCAAAGACCAATTTTTTATCTACCGTTAGTCATGAGCTCAGAACACCTTTATATGCCGTCACTGGCCTTACGCATTTACTACTTGAAGAAGATCCAGAGGAACATCAGAAGGAACACTTAAAGGCCTTAAAATTCTCCGGGGACTACCTATTGAACTTTATCAATGATATTCTTCATATCAATAAAATAGACGCGAATAAATTGGAACCCTTGAATATGGATTTCAATTTAAAGAAAATAATAAATGAAGTAATGGATTCGCTCCAGCAAAGTGCAAAGGCGAATAACACCAAACTCATATTAGAATTTGATCAAAATATTCCAGGGCATTTGATGAGCGATCCTTTAAAGCTCTCCCAAATTTTTATGAACCTGGTCGGGAATTCAATCAAATTCACCAAAGACGGGAGTGTCACCGTCACTACCAAATTACTACATAAAGAGAATGAAGACGTTAGGATACGTTTTGAAGTAAAGGATAATGGTATTGGTATATCTAAGGAAAAACAAAAAAGTATTTTCGAAGGTTTTGAACAAGGATCAATTCAAATTAATAGAGAATACGGGGGTACTGGACTTGGTCTTACCATTGTTAAAAGTCTATTGGGTCTTTTTGATAGCGAAATTAAACTGGAAAGCGAACTTGGTAAAGGCAGCGTCTTTTCTTTTGAGATAGACATGAAGAGTATAGACGATCTACCAGAAGATATTGTATTTGAAGTTACCCAAAGGGACTATGATTTTAAAGGACTTCACATAATGATTGTTGAGGACAATAAAATCAACCAAGTAATCACTAAAAAAATGCTTAGCAAAAAGGACATTACCAGCGATATTGCTAGTAATGGAGAAGATGCTGTTGTATTAGCGAAAGAGAATGTTTACGATGCCATTCTTATGGATATTCACATGCCCGGTATTAGTGGTGAGGAAGCAACAATACAGATTCGAAAATTCGATCAAATAACACCTATCATTGCCCTTACTGCTATTTCATTAGACGATAGTTTAGAAAGTTTTTATGCTGCCGGATGTAACGATGTGGTGACTAAACCTTTCAAACCAGAAGTTTTCTATCAAAAAATAGGTGAAAATATATTCGACAAAAAACCTAAGTTTTCATCATAAGCTCCTTCAGTTGGGCTTCTAAAATAGCTTTTCCATTGAATAGGAATCTATGCTCAATAGAAACGAACAAAACATTTTCAACCAAATACTTCAATCTAGTATAGTCCTTCTCCGTAGTAATAATATTAGGCTTTGTTTTAAGTAATTCAATTTCCTTTTTAGTAAAAAAATGATGGTCTGTATATGCTAAATGCTCAAAAGCTAATCTGCTTTGGGTTAGATAGGTTACTAATGGAGCCGGATTGGCAATACCTGTGACCAAGGTTACTTTCTTACCTTTAAAATAGCTCAGGTCCAAATTATGTGGTGCACCCCCTAATTTAGTCCTATAAGATAAATAAGTAAACAACACGATCTGATGCGGTTTAGGTCTTAACTTTTTCTCAATCGCTTTTTGAAGCTTAGTAGTAAGATCCGGTGGACATTTGGTCACTATAATAACAGTTGCCCTGCTCGCTGCCTGCTTACTATCCCTTAAATCGCCAGTAGGAAGATACCAATCGTCTACATATAAATTATGATACGCCGTTAATAAAATAGAGAAATCAGGGTTAACCTTTCTATGCTGAAAAGCATCATCTAATAAGATAATATTAGGCTTAATCTCCTGTTGTAATCTTACGATACCATTTCTTCTATCGGCATCGACTGCTATCGTAGATTCGGGAAATTTAGAGAACATCTGAAAGGGCTCATCTCCAATTTCTGTAACCGTGGTGCTCACATTCGCCAAAACAAATCCCGATGATTTCCTTCCATAACCCCTGCTAAGCACAGCGACTTTGTATTTAGACCTTAACGTGCGTACAAGCAATTCTGTCATCGGGGTCTTTCCAGTACCTCCAACGCTTAAGTTACCAATGCAAACGGTAGTCGTCGGATAGGATTTAGATTTGAAAATTCCAACATCATAAAACCAATTTCGAAGACGAACCACCAAAGCATACATGAGGGAAAAAGGAAAAAGAAGTTTTCTTAGGAGTTGCATCGGAACGAAAATATAATAATTTATCTTTGATCACCTTATATTATTCGGAAAATGACAGTAAAGGAAGTAGCCCATATCTTAGAGGAATTAGCACCCTTGGCGTACGCTGAGGATTTTGACAACGTAGGATTGTTGGTCGGGGATGTTGACTCAAATGTAACCGGTGTACTGGTAACCTTGGATACACTTGAAAACGTAATAGATGAAGCCATTGAAAAAAACTGCAATCTTATCGTTAGCTTCCATCCCATAATTTTTAATGGACTCAAGAAACTCACTGGAAAGAACTATGTGGAAAGAACTGTATTAAAAGCTATTAAAAACGATATTTCCATCTATGCAACACACACGGCATTGGATAATTCTATCTCAGGCGTAAATGATAAAATTTGTGAAGTATTGGGCCTTTCTAATAAACACATCCTAATTCCACAAAAGAAAACGCTAAAAAAATTAGTCACTTATGTTCCTTTGGCAAATGCAAATGATCTTAAAAGCGCATTATTCGCTGCTGGAGCGGGTAACATAGGTAATTACAGTGATTGTAGCTTTGACATAGTGGGTAAAGGGAGTTATAAGGCAGGTAAAAATACAAATCCGAACAAAGGAAGTATTGGCACCCTTCATTATGAAAATGAAATGCAAATCAGTGTTACCTTTGCAAAAGCAGTAGAAAACAAAGTGATAAAAGCCCTTTTGGAACATCATCCATATGAAGAAGTGGCCTACGAGATAACTACTATAGATAACACAAACAAGTATATTGGTATGGGCATGATCGGCGAATTGGATGCTCCATTATCAGAACCAGAATTTCTAGATTACCTAAAAACAAAGATGAAGGCTACAGTGATACGCCACTCCGAGCTCAGGAACAAAGACGTTAAAAAAGTAGCGGTACTTGGTGGAAGTGGTGCATATGCCATTAATGCTGCTAAAGCTGCTGGGGCGGATGTTTTTGTTACGGCAGATGTGAAATATCATGAGTTTTATCAAGGGGAAAAACAATTAGTTATCGCTGATATTGGACACTTTGAAACTGAGCAGTTTACAAAAAACCTTTTAGTTGATTATCTTACGAAAAAAATTCCTAATTTTGCAATCCGTTTATCGGAAAGCATAACAAATCCTATCAAGTATTTTTAAATATGGCAAAAAAAGAAGATTCGTCCGTAGAAGCAAAGCTTAGAGCATTGTACGATTTGCAATTAATTGACTCTAGGGTTGATGAAATACGCAATGTCCGTGGCGAACTACCGTTGGAGGTGGAAGATTTAGAAGATGACGTCTTAGGCCTTAAAACGAGAATGGATAAGCTTAAAACGGATTTGGAGACTATCAATTTTGAAATTGGAGCGAAGAAAAATCTTATTGAGGAAGCTAAAACCTTAATTAAAAAATATACCGAACAACAAAAAAATGTTCGAAACAGTAGAGAATTCAATTCCATAACCAAAGAATTGGAATTTCAAGAATTAGAAATTCAACTGGCCGAGAAAAATATCAAGGAATTTAAAGCCCAGATAGACCTAAAGAAAGCGGTAATATCCGAAACAAAAGAACGTCTTTCTGAGCGCGAAGCACATTTAAAACACAAAAAAAGCGAACTGAACGCTATTTTGGCAGAAACGGAAAAAGAGGAAAAAGCCTTATTGGAAGAATCTTTGAAATACCAAGGCAAGATAGAAGAGCGTTTGGTAAAAGCCTATGCAAGAATACGTAATAATGTAAAGAACGGTTTAGCTGTAGTGCCAATCGAAAGAGGAGCTTCAGGTGGTTCTTTCTTTACGATTCCACCGCAAGTACAGGTAGAAATCGCTTCACGGAAAAAAATTATTACAGATGAGCATAGTGGAAGAATTCTTGTTGATCCTGCACTAGCTGATGAAGAATCCGAAAAAATGCATAAGATGTTCGCAAAACTGTAAGCGACACCAATTTATATACGAAAGCCGTCTATCTTTGATAGATGGCTTTTTTTATGTAGCTTAGGTTATAATGTGTTACAAAAAGACCACAATTATCATTCTTTTATTATTTATTTCTCCTATGCTATATGCCCAAAATATAAGCGATTACATATGGAAAAATAGACTCATCATTCTGGTGGATGAACATTTGGAAACAAGTGCTATACGTTCCCAATTTAATATATTCTCAAAACAAACCAATACGTTACTAGAACGAGACATCTTGCTTATCCAACTAACACCGGAAGCTGCGCTACTAGGTAGTTCCAAGAAAAGCTCAATTGCTCCTACGCATATATATAAATCTCTTTCGATATCTGAAGGATTTAAGGGTGTTATCCTGGTTGGCAAGGATGGAGGGATAAAACTTAGAAAGCCTTTTGAAGTTCAAGCAGAAGATATTTTTACACTAATAGATGGCATGCCCATGCGTAAGTCCGAAATCAAGAGAAAGCAGGGAATCTAGGTCTGATTGGATTATCGAAAGTAATTAAAAAAGGTATGAATTTAAAATACAGCTTAGGAGCAATTATTTCCTTTCCGCTTTTACCAATCCTATATTTTCAAGGTAAAAAAATAAAAGCGAACGTACCAAGATTGCCAGAAGCAAAAGGAAGACAAGGGTTATGTTCCGTTTCTTCCGAACGGACACTAAAAATGTTAACTATTGGGGAAAGTACTATTGCAGGAGTTGGCGTCAATACACATGAGGAAGGGTTTACTGGAACCTTAGCAAAGGAACTCTCAACAGAATTAAAATTAAATATCGACTGGAAAGTGTATGCAAAGAGCGGGTATAACGCAAAAAGAATAAATGAGCATATCATATCGAGTATTAAAGAAAATCCTATTGATTTGATTGTTATCGGAATTGGAGGAAATGATGCTTTCGAATTGAGTACGCCTAAGAAATGGATTAAAGATGTTCGTGAACTTATTAAAAGTCTACGATTAAAATTCGAAAATGTTCCGATTCTATTTATCAATATGCCCCCTATTAAGGAGTTCCCTGCGTTTACATCACTTATAAAATTCACCATTGGAAATCTAGTTCATATTCTGGGAGATGAACTAGAGAAAATAGTCAAAGACTTTGAAAAAGTCTACTATTATGCCTTAAAGGTTACTTGTAACGATTATATTAAAAGGTACAAGCTACTCCTAGCCCCAGACGATTTTTTTTGTGACGGTGTACATCCTTCAAAAATAACATACCAAATATGGGCGAAGGATGTTTCAACTTATATCGTGCAGTCCAAAGAAATAAAAAACGATTTACAACGAACATAAATACATCGACCTATAACTAAAAAATGAAACCTAAATACACCACCATAGAACTTGTATACCTCGTCATGGCCCTTATTGGGATTAGTGCTACATGGTATTTTAACGTGCTCTTTTATTTACAAACAGAAGATACTTCCATAACCAATTTTATAGCGCAGACAGTAACTACGCTACCAGCCAAATCTATTAGTGCAGACATTAGTGTTGTGGCAACTACATTCCTCATCTGGATGACCTATGAAGCCAGAAAGATAAAACTGAAGTATTGGTGGCTTTTCCTCCCCTTAACATTTATAATTGCTATCGCCTTTACCTTTCCCCTATTTTTGTTTTTCAGGGAACGGAAACTAAGAAAGGATAATTTACTCGGCTAATAAAGAAAGTATCTTCTTTTCTACCTGCTCACTATCCCAGATTACGTCTATATTTGGTAGTTGCATCACTTGCTGCATTAATTCCTCTTGGGCATCACCAACAGCTAATGCTTCAGCATAGGGTCTATTGGAGAAGGTAACTCTACTATACGCAGGAATCCACTTTTCTGGATATTTTTGGGCAAATCGCTTTTCTATTTTTTTCTGAAGCAAGAAATTAGGATCTGCGGTTTTACTGCTCATCTCCATAAAATTACGATAGCTTAATTCTGCAATGGCATCTGCATTCGGTTTACGTTCTTTTTGGTAGGTACTAAAAATAGCCTCCCAATCGTCACCTAATGTTTTTATTATTTTATTCAAACAATAGATATCTTCAAAGCCAGCATTCATTCCTTGTCCATAGAAAGGCACCACAGCGTGGGCAGAGTCGCCTACCAAGGCTACTTTGTCCCAATAGGTCCAAGGATAACATTTCATGGTAACCATGGCACTTGTGGGATTCTTAAAGAAATCTTCCATCAAACTATCCATTACCTGCATCACATTGGGGAAATAGGTAGCAAAAAATTCTTGGGCCTGTGGTTTGGTCTTAATATTCTCAAAGGAAACCTCACCTTCAAAAGGCATAAAAAGTGTACAGGTAAAACTACCATCTAAATTGGGCATGGCAATCAACATAAACTTTCCTCTTGGCCAAATATGAAATGAGTTTTTGTCCAATTTATGGCTACCATCTGTATTTGCAGGTATGGTCAATTCTTTATAGCCAACATCAATAAAATCCTGTGAATAATCGAACCTACTGCGTCGTTGCATTTTATGGCGCACTCTTGAGAAAGCTCCATCACACCCAAAAATGATATCATACTGGTATTCTTTCCACTCACTTTTTTCCGTTTCACCAGTAAATATCTTGGCCTCAGGCAAATCAACATCCCAAACTTTTTCGTTGAATCGGAAATCCACACCAGCTTCTTCGGCAAGGTCAATCATTTTTTTATTGAGTACGCCACGGGAAATGGACCAAATGGCTTCTCCTTCCTTTCCATATTTTTGATAATATTCCGGTTGCCCCACCACATGCATGGCACGTTTATCCAAAGGGATACCTATCTTTTTTATTTCCGCTTCAATCCCCACTTCAGCAAGGGCCGCCCACCCCCTATTACTCATAGCTAGGTTAATCGAACGACCAGAAAATTTTATTCCTCTAATATCGGGTCGCCTATCAAACACCGTAATATCATGGCCATATTTTCTCAAGTAAATAGCGAGTAAGGATCCTACTAGGCCAGATCCTATAATGGCAATGTTCTTTTTGTTTTGCGGCATGGGTACTGGATTTATATCCAAATTCTAATTCAACTATAAAAATAACAAATATTAACGGACAACGGTTAGCAAACAACTGCTGGTGTTAAACTCATTTTAGCATTGTTTTATGTATAAGTTGTTTAGCTTTTATTTATTTTTGATAAACAAAAAATAAGTCCACTTGAAACACTTTCCCACCTCAGTCCTTACAGCACTACCCAGCAGATACAGAGCCAACTTGATAAACAGTTGTACAGGATATAAATCAAGCAATCTATTAGGTAGTATTTCTACTTCAGGAAATAGCAATCTAGCCATTTTTAATTCAGTTGTGCATATTGGAAGTAACCCTCCTATGTTAGGTTTCATTCTACGACCATTAACCGTAAGAAGGGATTCTTACAATAACTTTAAATCCGCTGGTTCTTTTACTGTAAATCAAGTTTCCCAAGATATCATTAAAAAAGCGCACCACACTTCTGCCAAATATGACGAAGGTATTTCAGAATTTGAAAAAAGTGGACTTACAGAAACTTATTTAGATGATTTTGCCGCTCCCTATGTTAGCGAAAGTCCAATTAAAATTGGATGTCGCTATATCAATGAATACGAAATAAAGGAAAATGGATGCCTACTGATTATTGGTGCTATTGAGCATATTTATCTACCAGAGGAAAGTATTGCAGAAGATGGTTGGGTTCATCTAGACAAAACAAATGCCATAAGCTCCGTTGGTTTGGACGGGTATGCGCTTCCCAAAATCATTGATCGCTTATCCTATGCCAAGCCAAATGAATTAAGCAAATCTATTTTTGATGGCGCATAAAAAGCCCAACCTTCCAAGTAAAAAATGTGTGGTTTGTGGGTTGGATTTTGATTGGCGCAAAAAGTGGGAACGCAACTGGGCAGATGTAAAGTATTGCAGCGAAAAATGTAGAAGGTCCAAATAAGCAATATTCAGTTTTACATCTGCACAAAATTTTGAAAAATAGCTATGAAAAATTTGATTTGGTTTAGAAACGATTTACGAGTTGCAGACAATCCTTCATTGGAATTGGCTTGCAAAGGAGATAAAGTAATTGCCGTTTATTGTTTTGACCCTAGACAGTATGAAATAGGTGATTTTGGATTCAAAAAAACTGAAAAATTCCGCGCACAATTTTTAATAGAAACTGTAAACACGCTTAAAGCTTCCTTATTAGAGCTTAACATAAGCTTATTGGTCTACCACGACAAACCAGAAACCATAATCCCACAAGTGGTTAAAGATTATGGAATACAGCATATCTTTTTGCAAGAGGAATGGATTAGGGATGAAAACATGGTACTTGATGCTGTAATGTCAAACGTTCCTACGCTGGTAACTTTTGAAAAACAGTATGCCCAATTTCTTTTTCACCCAGAAGACATACCTTTTAATACATTTCAAGATATTCCACAGGTATTTACCCAGTTTCGAAAGAAATGCGAGAAGTATTGTAAAATAAGACCGTTGGAGCCTATTCCTCGTGCATTGCCTTCATCTAACCTAGTAGCAAACGAAACCAGCATTCCTTCCTTACAAGCCTTAGGCCTTTCTAATTTTGAAATGGATTCAAGAACGGCATTTCCGTTTAAAGGGGGTGAATCTAGTGCAATGGAGCGAGTACAGTATTATTTCTGGGAGACTAAAAAATTAGCTTACTATAAAAAAACTAGAAATGGCCTCATAGGCTTGGATTATAGCTCAAAACTATCCGCTTGGCTAGCGAATGGCAGTATATCTGCTAAAACGATTTATTGGGAAGTGCAGCGATTTGAAAAAGAGGAAATCAAAAATCAAGATACCTACTGGCTTGTTTTTGAACTAATTTGGCGGGATTTTTTCAAGTATATTTCACTAAAGCATGGTAATGCTATTTTTCTTAAAGGTGGGATTTTAGAAAAAAATTACGAATGGGAATATTCCAAGACTAAAATTCAAAAGTGGATTAATGGAACCACCCAAGAACCTTTCGTAAATGCAAACATGAAAGAACTAGATACTACAGGTTGGATGAGCAACCGAGGTAGACAAAATGTAGCAAGTTTTTGGTCCAAAGAATGGCAGCAAGATTGGCGCTATGGCGCTGCCTATTTTGAAAGTATGCTCATAGATTATGATGCTCATAGCAATTGGGGCAATTGGATGTATAACAGTGGTGTAGGTAACGACCCTAGGGACCGTAAATTCAATATTAGTCGCCAAGCCGATATGTATGACGCACAAGGCAAATTTCAACGTCAGTGGCTACAGGAATCACTGTTTTAACTAATGATAAGTAAACCTAAACTTTGTAACAGATTAGAAAGCAAAAACAACACGGTTGAATGTGTTGCTGTTCAATAATGATATACTAGAAAATGAAGATATTGCGACTCGTATTGGGCGATCAGCTCAATCAAAAACATTCTTGGTTCCAAACGGTGGATGATGATATCACCTACGTCATGGCAGAAATGCGTCAGGAAACCGACTATGTAAAGCATCACATCCAAAAGGTAGTAGCATTCTTTTTGGGGATGCGTAGTTTTTCTGAAGAACTATCTTCAAAAGGGCATCAATTTATATATCTGAAGATTGGCGATGAAAATAATCCGCATGACCTTGAAAAGGTAATTAAGAAATATATCCGCGAAACTAAAGCTGAAAAATTTGAATATCAGCTACCGGACGAATATCGTCTGGACGAACAACTAAAGCATGTTTGCCAGGGTCTGAATATAGAAACAAAAGCCGTAGACACAGAACATTTTTATACTGAACGATACGAACTCAAAAACTTCTTCCAAGGAAAAAAACAACTCATAATGGAATCCTTTTATCGGATGATGCGAAAAAAACATGACATCATGATGGTAAATGGCCAGCCAGACGGAGGTAAATGGAATTATGACCAAAGCAATCGTAAAAAATGGAAGGGTACTCCAGAAATTCCCCATGAACGTGGCTTTAGAAAAGATGTTTCCGCTGTTTTACAAGAATTAAAAGATGCCGATGTGCACACCTTCGGAGAAATAGAGGCTAAAAACTTTAGTTGGCCAACAAGTAGAGCGGACTGCCTATCCGTTCTAAACTATTTCTGCAAAGAATTACTAGTTCATTTTGGGGATTATCAGGACGCCATGCATACAAACGAAAAATACTTATTCCACTCGCGCGTATCGTTTGCTATGAATGCTAAAATTTTATCCCCAAAAGAAGTAATTGATTCGGTACTAGACCATTACTACGAACATACAGATGAGATTCACATTTCCCAAGTGGAAGGTTTTGTAAGGCAAATACTGGGTTGGCGAGAGTACATGAGGGGAATCTATTGGAAGGAAATGCCCGAGTACGGCAAATTGAACAAGCTAGAAAACCATAATCCCTTACCCGACTTTTTCTGGACCGGAGAAACTAAGATGAACTGTCTTAAACATGCCGTAGGTCAAAGCTTAACCGATGCCTATGCACACCACATCCAACGCCTAATGATTATTGGCAACTACGCCTTGTTAACACAAATAGACCCT
>CBDUKC010000078.1:0-11981 GCA_965367705.1 uncultured Maribacter sp.
TTAAGCTTGGCGAATTTGCAAATGTCAACCTTTCAGATGTGTCGGTGGTCAATGAATTTATCGTATTCAAACAAATTGACACAAACCAGACGGTTACAACAATCGATATGAATAAAGCCGTCGCACTGTACAGAAAAATGACACGAAGTGAACAAGTAGTTTCATTGCCCATTTTCGAAATCCAAAATACGGATAATGCTATTTTGGTCATTCAGGGCGTTGGCTTTGGAGGCTCTATTTGGGCAAAGGTATTGGTGGATAGAACTTCTTTGGAAATCAAAAAAATTGAATTCGAACATAAAGCAGAATCTGAAGGCTACGGAGCGGCCATGACCCAATCCTACTTTGAAGAAAAGTTCGTTGGCACAAAAATAGATCTAGAAAAAAACACCTTTATCCTTCAACTGAATAAGGAAAGGAGAATGGATGACGGTACTCTTATTGACGGAATATCAGGGGCTACGATGACCAGCCAAGCAGCGCTTGAAATGGTAAATCTGGGATTAAAGAACTACAAGGGATATCTAAGGCCATAAAGAATGAAAACGAAAACGGAACTAGTATTAGAACTTTGGACGGAAGCGAGAACTCGATTTACGAAACAACTGGAAAGTCTCACGGAAGAAGATTTGAAAAAAAAACTTCCACCTTCCGTCAATAGTGTGGGTTATCTCATTCGGCATATTGGGGATGTGGAATTGCTATTTGCAAAGAACGTTTTTGGCGGAACAGGAGTGAAGGTCATTGCTAAAACCGTTATCTCTCAAACGGACACTGGGGAATGGACAGATTTAGAAGAGCTCAAAGCGTATGTTACGGACTCCTTCAACACCCTAAATGCGATAGTAGCCAAACAGAAGGAAGCGGATTGGGAAACCAACATATCCACTAAAGAATTTGGCACGAAGACTAAGGCGGAAGCCTTTGGTCGTATCATATCACATACCAATCACCATGCTGGACAAATGGCAATTTTGATTAAGTATGGAAAGTAGATTAGCGATTCCTGATATCACTCAATTGGCTTCTGGCCTTTCCATCGTTTTAGGGTAGGAAGTGTTTCGTGAGCTAAGATGGTCGCTTTTTCTATAGACATACCCATGCTATGAGCTATGTCAATATTTTTTTCAATTTTATCTTCTAAAGATATCCCATGGTCTACGAATTTTCCTTGTAAATAACAATAATGACAATATTCAGTATTGATGGCACCATCCTTATTGGTTCCAAAATCAGCCAGTTTATGCATAGGCATCCCACAACTCTCACAACAATTAGTAGTCCATACTATGTTTCTTATGTGTTAGGCGTTTATTTTAATCTTTTGGGCACTTTTAGAATTGTTCGCTATCCATTGGAACAATTCGTCGGCATCTTTCTTTTCACAAAGCTGGGTGCCAGGAGTCATGGTAGCGGCGGTGCCACAAGCCACACCATATTTTGCCATTTCGCTTAAGGATTTACCTTTAGCAAGGGAATATACCATTCCGGCAACCATGCTGTCGCCAGCACCGATAGTACTTTTTTGAAATACAATGGGAGCCGCAATATATTCTACAATTTCATCAGTAATCATAATTGCACCTTGGGCGCCTATGGAAACCACAAGAACTTCACAAGGATTATTTTTCAAGAAAGTTTTAGCAACTGATTCAAGCTCTAAAAAGGAAATGGTTTTTACACCGCAGAGCTTGGCAAGCTCCCCCAAATTAGGTTTTAATAAATACACTCCGGCTTGTGCTCCTTTTAGTAAGGCATCTCCCGAAGTATCGAGAATAACTTTAACTTTTTTATTTTGTGCAATTTTAGATACCTGGGCATAAAAATCAATGGGCATTCCTGGGCATAGGCTTCCACTTGCAACTAAAAAATCACCTGCTGAAAGCACTGAATCCAAATGTCCCAAAGTGTTTTTCCATTCACGCTCACTTATTTTTGGCCCTGGCATCCCGAATCGGTATTGTTGGTTGTTTATAGTGTCGGTTACGGAGAGGTTCTCACGAACCCTTCCTGCTATTGGAATTACCTGTTGGAGTAGTTCCAAATCAACTAACATATCCTGTAGATGCTTTCCTGTAGCTCCTCCGGCCATATACATACACAAGGAATTTCCACCAAGTTTATGTAACACCCGAGAAACATTAATGCCACCACCACCGGCTTCATAGACCGGTTTGGCACATCGTAATTTACTGTTTGGTTTTATTCCAGATACAGTTGTACTCTTATCAATGGTCGGATTCACCGTTAGCGTGATTATCTTTTTCATTTGTTTAGCATTTTAACCCACCTTATGTCTCAAATATAATGGTATGTGTAAAGTCCTCATATGACCATTGTCATTGTTGTAGTAGCACTTCCAAAATACCTTAGCTTAAAACTATGTGCAGTATGAAAGGAGTTTTAAAATTGGGAAGCATTTCAGGGATTAAAATCGAAGTACATTGGACGTTTACCTTATTATTACTTTGGGTCGCTTTTTTAGAAATACAACAAGGAGCGAGTCTTGATAGGATATTATTTAATGAGGCCTTAATCTTGGTTTTGTTTGTATGCGTGGTTTTGCATGAATTGGGTCATGCCCTAACCGCAAAAAAATTCAAAATAAACACGCAAAAAATTATGCTCTTACCTATTGGCGGAGTTGCTACCTTAGAGAAAATGCCAGAAAAACCTGGACAAGAATTATTGGTAGCCTTGGCCGGGCCAGCGGTGAATGTGCTCATTGCCACGCTACTTCTATTAATAGTACCAGTAAAAAGCTATTTTAACTTTGAAGCGGTAATATTGGAAGAAGTATTATACGAGGCTACTTTTCAAAACTTTTTGTTCTATCTCTTTATTGCCAATGTGATGTTGGTGGTTTTTAATTTAATTCCAGCTTTCCCTATGGATGGCGGTCGTGTACTTCGCGCGCTTTTATCTTTTAAATTAGGTCGGGTGGCCGCAACCAAAATTGCTTCTAGCATTGGGCAAGGTTTGGCTATTGTGTTTTTCATCCTTGGACTATTCTTTAATCCATTTTTGATATTGATTGCTTTTTTTATCTTTTTCGGGGCTTACGGTGAGAATAGGCTTGTAAAACAAAATTCGCTGTTGAAAGGGCATATAGCAAAAGAAGCTACCTTAACAAATATTAGTATATTGAACCCAGCTAATACAATACAAGAAGTCATAGACATTACGCTAGCAGGTTCTGAAAAGGATTTTGTGGTATTGGAAAATGAAAAAATAGTGGGTATTATTACCCAAAAGTTAATTATAAAAAATGCCAAAACACCATCCCTATTGGTTGACACTATTATGGATAAGGTATTTCACTCCATTGATGCATCCACAGCCATTACAAAAGTCTTAGAATTGATTTCAAAGGAAAAGAAGGACTTTTTTCCTGTTACCGAAGACGGCAAACTTATTGGTGCAATAGATATGACGAATATAAGCGAGTTTATACTATTAAAAACTTCAAATAGTAAGATGAATGATTAAAGAATTAACGACACATTATGGACATATTTTCGAGGAAGAACTATTAAAGGAAATCAACGAAGTGGGTATTGTGAAAGATGTACCTGAAGGGGGCAAGCTGATAGAAATTGGAGAATATATTAAATCGATGCCTTTATTAATATCCGGTGTGGTGAAAATCCTCCGAGAAGATGATAACGGTGACGAGCTTTTGCTTTATTTTTTAGAAAATGGTGATACTTGCGCCATGACCCTAAACTGTTGTATGACTCAGGCACAAAGTGAAATCAGGGCCATTGCGGAAACTGATACAAAGCTAATCATGATTCCCGTACAAAAAATGGAGGAATGGATGGCTAAATACCAGAGTTGGCGCAATTTTGTGTTGGAAAGTTATAATAATAGATTGAATGAACTTTTGGAAACCCTAGATAGTATTGCTTTTCTAAATATGGATCAACGCTTGCTTAAATACCTAAAAGATAAGGCTAGGGTTACCAATAGTTTAACAATCAATAACACCCATCAAGAAATAGCCTATGAGCTGCATACCTCAAGGGTTGTGGTTTCCCGATTACTTAAAAAATTGGAGAACATGGGAAAAATTAAATTGAATCGAAACCATATCCAGATTATAGATTTAGACTAGCTATATAAGTCGCGTTAAAGCTTCTATAGCCTCAAATAAATATAGCAGTTTGTTTGTCGTTCTGCTGCTACCCAAAAAGATTAAGCTTCTTCCTGATAATAGAAACAATTTTCTGTTACCCTGACAAATATCATTTCGGAACATAAATCAAAAAAGAACCTTTGTAACCAATGTTACTGTAGGGATGCACGTGTGGTTGTAATTTTACAGTGTAGGGATTAAAAACAAGAAAAATGAAACTAGAGCAGATTTATACCGGATGTTTGGCACATGCCGCTTACTACTTGGAAAGCAATGGGGAAGCCGCCATTTTTGATCCGCTTAGGGAGGTAGGGCCATATATAGATAGAGCCAAAAAGGACAACGCAGAAATCAAATATGTTTTTGAAACACATTTTCATGCCGATTTTGTGAGTGGTCATCTAGATCTACAGAAGAAAACGGGTGCACAAATTGTATTTGGCCCAACAGCAAAACCTAGTTATGATGCTTTGATTGCGAAGGATGGACAAATTTTTGAAATTGGAGATTATAAAGTAAAAGCGATTCATACACCAGGCCATACCATGGAAAGTACCACGTATCTGGTTATAGATGAAAAAGGTAAGGAACATGGAATTATTACTGGAGATACTTTATTTATTGGTGATGTAGGGAGACCCGATTTAGCACAACATGTAGTTGCTGATCTTACCGAGGAGAAATTGGCCGGACATTTATTTGATTCCCTTAGAAACAAGATTATGCCTTTGAGCGATGATTTAATCGTGTATCCAAATCATGGAGCAGGTTCTGCATGTGGTAAAATGATGAGCAAGGAAACTACCGATACTTTGGGACATCAGAAGAAGACAAATTATGCGCTAAGATCTGATATGACTAAGGAAGAATTCATTAAAGAACTCTTGACAGGCCTTACTGCTCCGCCAAGTTATTTTCCACAAAATGTTCTGATGAACATTAAAGGATATGAAAGTCTGGACACCGTAATGGACCGAGGTAAAATACCACTTTCACCAGAAGCTTTTGAGGTCGTGGCCAATGAAACTGGAGCACTCTTACTAGATACAAGAAGTGCGAAAGATTTTGCAAAAGGTTTTATTCCCAATAGTATAAATATTGGTCTGGAAGGAAGTTTTGCGCAATGGGTAGGAGAAATGATTCCCGATGTCAAACAGGAAATCCTTTTAATTACCTATCCCAACAAACAGGAGGAAGCCATTACGAGACTTTCCCGTGTAGGTTACGATAATACTATTGGTTACTTGGAGGGTGGTTTTGATAGTTGGATCACAAAGGGTAGGGAGTATGAAACGGTAGGTCGACTTTCTGCTAAGGAATTCGAGTCTGTTTTTAAAGCATCTCAACCTTTGATTTTCGATGTTCGAAAGAAAAGTGAGTTCGATTCCGAGCATATTATTGGTGCGATTAACGTGCCTTTGAACGAAATAAATGAGCATTTATCTCAATTCCCCAAAGAAAAGTTCTTTGTATTGCATTGTGCTGGAGGTTATCGTAGTATGATTGCTGCATCTATATTGAAACAAAGGGGTTGGGAAGATGTAGTTGATGTGAAAGGTGGTTTTGAGGAAATGAAAAAAACAAGCGTAGAAAAATCAGAGTACGTATGTCCTACTACGATGTTATAATAACGTTCAAGAGCCAGTGTTAACTGACACTGGACCTTAACTTAATTTAAGCTAAAAAGTTATAAAATGGAAACAACAGAAATAAAAGTAAATACGATGCCAAGAATTGGCGATATAGCACCTGATTTTGAAGCGGTAACAACTAAGGGGAAAATTAAACTATCCGAATTTGCAACTGATAAATGGCTAGTGTTATTTTCACATCCCGCGGATTTTACACCTGTTTGTACCACAGAGATGAGCGGTTTTGCCATTCGAAAAAAGGAGTTCGATGTTTTAAATACAGAATTGTTGGGTCTAAGTATAGATAGTGTTCATGCCCATTTAGGTTGGGTAAATAATGTAAGGGAGAAAACAGGCGTATATTTTGATTTTCCGATTATCGCCGATATAGACATGAAAGTGTCTAAACTTTATGGAATGCTTCAGCCAAACGAGAGTGAAACCGCCGCAGTGCGCGCTGTTTTCTTTATAGATCCAAAAAAGAAAATTCGTTTGATGATGTATTACCCTTTAAATGTAGGTCGTAATATGGATGAGATACTGCGGGCCTTGGAAGCGCTCCAAATCTCCGATAAATATAAAGTGGCCATGCCGCTAGATTGGAAAAAAGGCGATCAGGTTATTGTGCCACCACCAAAGACCTTGGCGGAAATGGATGCAAGATTAAACGATGAGTCCATAGAAAAGGTAGATTTTTATCTGGCTAAAAAGGATTTGAACTTAAACGATTAAAGAATTTAATTTGGTTGGTTGTTTTAAAGGAAACTGTGAAAGTAAAATTTGATGGTTTCCTTTTCAAAAATCAATATTAAAAAATATAAATATGTCATTTCTAAGTACATTATTTGGAACAAAAAATAATACTAGTGACAAAATCTCTATTTTGGATTCGGCCACGTATGCCAAGGCCATTTCAGGAGAAAAAGTACAACTAGTAGATGTTCGAACGGCAAACGAATTTAAGAACGGTCACATCAAAAATGCTGTTAATATTGATTTTTTCAACGAGGCGGGATTTAAAAAGGCTTTTGAAAAAATGGCGAAGGATAAGCCGGTTTATTTGTATTGTCGTTCCGGTGCACGAAGTCAAAAAGCAGCTCGAAGATTGGTAGACATGGGGTTTACTCAAATTGTTGATTTAAAGGGAGGATATTCACGTTGGTAGGGTCATAGCTACTGAAACGTACTAACTCTAATGAAATAATTGAGCTATGAAAACAATAATACCAATACAAAATTTAAAATGTGGAGGTTGCGTAAAGACCATCACTTCTAAATTGATGGAAATCAACACTATTTCGGATGTTATAGTCGATGTGGAAACTTCCAATGTATCTTTTGAGCACAAAACCAAGGAAGAGGCCCTTACGGTAACCAATAGGTTAAAGTCTTTGGGGTATCCAACCACTGAGAATAAAAATTCTATAGCATCCAAAGCTATGAGTTTTGTTAGCTGTGCCACTGGAAAGCTATCCAAAGCATAATATGGAAATACAATGTGAATGACCTATCACGGTAAAGGAAGTTTAAAACATATCTTATGAAATACCTGTTGTTTATTTTACCGTTCTTAACCATTGCTAGTTGCAAGGATATGGCTAAGTCAGGTCCTCAGGTAACCACTACAGATACCGAAATAACTGATTTACAAGTGAAACATATCGGTAAAACGATTATGGAAACGGAGTGTTATATATGCCATAACCCTAAAGTAGATCAAGAAAGTATGATTGCTCCACCGATGATTGCCATCAAAAAGCACTATATCGGTAAAAACACTAGTAAGGAGCAGTTTACCCAAGATCTTATAAAATGGGTAAATGATCCCGAAGCGGAAACAAAAATGCCGGGTGCCCAGCGTAGATTTGGGAAAATGCCCTATATGCCTTATCCTGATGAGGAGATAGAACAGATTGCGGAATACCTTTATGATTACGATATAGATGAGCCTATATGGTTCGATGCCCATTTTAAGAATGAACATGGTAATGCAAAAGGTATGGGAAAGGGGAGCGGAAAAGGCAAAAATCAATCAGGAGAAGTGCTTCAAAACTCCTATGTTAAAACTGGGATGCACTATGCGATGGCGGCCAAGGATGCACTAGGGAAGAATTTGATGAAGTCCATACAAGAAAAGGGAACGCTAGGTGCTATAGAATTCTGTAATGTAAAAGCTTTAGCTATAACCGATAGTATCTCACAGGGTATAAATGCACAAATAAAGAGAGTTTCTGACAAGCCTCGCAATCCAAAAAATACAGCTAATACTGAAGAATTGGGCTACATCTCCTATTTTAAAGGTTTATTAGCTTCGGGTACAGAACCAAAACCAATTATTAAAAAAGAAGGTGATAAGGTTCATTTCTATTTTCCTATTGCGACAAACGCAATGTGTCTGCAATGCCATGGTCAACCGAACGAACAAGTGCAACCGGTAACCATGGCCAAACTTCAAGACCTATATCCTTCGGACAAGGCCCTAGGTTATAGTGCAAATGAAGTTCGTGGAATCTGGGCCGTAAGTTTTGATGAGCCAAACATAGAATAGATATGAAAACATTAGGCTTGATCGGCGGTACATCATGGTATTCAACAATAGTATATTATCGTTTGATCAATGAACTGGTTGGGGAACATATCGGAACGCAAAGCAATCCGCCCATGATTATCCATAGTATCAATATTGAAGTGATGCGGGAACAAAATTCGGATAGAATAAATGCTACGTATTTGGATGTAGCCCTAAAACTTCAAAATGCAGGTGCGGAAGCCATTGTTATCTGTGCGAATACGCCGCATATGGCTTATGACTTTGTACAACCAAAAATTGATATTCCCATATTACATATAGCCGATGCCACAGGAAAGGAAGCAGTAAAATTGGGACTTACAAAATTGGGCCTATTAGGCAATCGACCTACGATGACAAAAGGGTTTATTCCTAAGATATTAAAGAATAAATATGGTATTGAAACTAGTATCCCTGAGGAAAAACATTTGTCGCAAGCCCATGACTATGTTTCTAAAGAGTTGACACAGGGCATCTTTACACAGGATGCCAAAAACTTTTTTCTGGATCAGATCACACTATTGAAAGGACAAGGAGCCAACGGAATCATCTTGGGCTGCACTGAGCTACCTTTATTAATTAAACAAGAGGATGTGGAGCTAGCACTGCTGTCTACCACAGCACTTCATGTACGAATGGCTGTAGATTTTATTTTAGATTGATTATTCTTGATGGTACACATAAATCAATTCGTGGTCAATAGCTTTATTACAGCGGTGTTGTTTAAGCAGGGATACCCTCCACTACAATTTAAGTGGCTACACTAATACAATTTAAACGAATAATAAAAGCATCTTGCATATCGGATAGAGCAATTATTTAAATCAAATGATATTTTACATATCTTAAACCATAGAAATATAACCCAATTAAATATCCAATTATGAAGAAAAATATGGGCGGAACAGACCGCATAATCAGAATTGTCTTAGCACTGGCCGTAGTGGCTTTATATTATTTCAATGTAATAGAAGGTACGCTAGCGTATGTACTGCTAGCGGTTGCAGGTATTTTTGTATTAACTAGTTTTGTTAGCTTTTGTCCTTTGTACACCATTTTTGGTTTTAAGACTTGTAAGATAAAGGATTGATTAAGCTCTTTCCAATTAATTTAAAGACCTGTTTTTAGTACTAAAAACAGGTCTTTTACATACGGTTATGGTTTTTAAAGTGATATGTAACAATTGTTACTGTATTCATAAAATACTTGGGTTATTTTTAAAGAATACACCAAAATAGTATTAAAATGAAATCACATCATCAAATTTTGATTATTGGCGGGGGCACGGCTGGGATAATGGTCGCTGCCCAGTTATTAAAAAAGGACCGAAATCTGGATATAGGCCTTATAGAGCCTGCGGACACTCATTATTACCAGCCAGCATGGACTTTGGTTGGAGCGGGAACATATGATTTTGACAAAACAGCAAGACCCATGTCCGAAGTAATACCAAAAGGGGTAACTTGGATAAAGGACTTTGCGAGCGGGTTTGACCCAAAGAACAATTCCGTCGCTACCAAGAATAATGGTGGCATTACCTATGATTACCTTGTGGTAGCACCCGGCTTGGCTTATGACTTTAGCTTGGTACCAGGATTGGGGGAAGCTATGGATAAAGGGGTAGTTTGCAGTAATTATACCAATCCAAAACACACTTGGGACGTTATAAAGAATTTCAAAGGAGGAACAGCACTTTTTACACAACCGACAACGCCCATTAAATGTGGTGGAGCTCCACAAAAAATAATGTATCTGGCCGAAAGCCATTTTAGCAAAAGTGGTGTTCGCGAAAAAACCGATGTGGTTTTTGCAACAGGGGGAACCGTCATTTTTGGGGTTAAGGAAATCGCTAAAACCTTGATGGAGGTGGTGGATAGAAAGGATATCAATTTACGTTTTCACCATAAATTGATTTCTGTGGATGGTGAAAAACAGATTGCCTGGTATCAAATGGGTAAAGAAATTACAGCTGGTGGTTGTGTGGTTATGTCAAGTGATCAAGGAGATAATCTAGAATTAGATGATACCTTTCAATACAACTATAAAGATGTTAAGATGTCAAGAGATGGTGACCTTTACGGTATACACTACGATATGTTGCATACTGCGCCTCCCTCAGTTGCACCTAAATTTGTTAAGGAATCGGTTTTGGTCAACGAGGCCGGTTGGGTAGATGTTGATCATCAAACCATGCAACACAATAGGTTTGCCAATATTTTTAGTCTCGGGGATGTTTCGGCATTACCAACAGCTAAAACAGGAGCCGCAATTCGTAAACAAGTACCGATAGTTGTGGATAACATCTATCTTTTGCTAAAACAACATGTAATGGGCACGAAAGAGTACAATGGCTACTCATCTTGTCCACTTGTTACGGATTATGGTAAAATGGTTTTGGCCGAGTTTGACTATAAGAATAATTTCACTCCCGATCCAAAATTAAAGCAAATGCTCATTTCAGATTCCTCAAAGGAACATTGGCGTTTGTGGATGCTTAAAAAATATGGACTACCCTATTTATATTGGAATAAAATGATGAAGGGAAAGAATGTGTAGCCCTTCTTTAAAACAAGTGAACTAATTCAAATTAAAAAATCCCTTCAGCTTAGGCTTTCGGGATTTTTTGGTTAACAGTTTTTCTAGTACTAGAAATTATAGTTTAAAATTAATTCTATATGAAACAGATCTACTTTGTTAAAGAAGAAATTTGGATTATCAGGAACATCGCCATTGGCAATTTTAGTCGTAATCAACAATTCTGGTTTAAGGTTCCCTAGTTTTGTAAAGTTGAAGAATAGGTCAAGATTCAAATGCGTGTAATCAGGTAACGCGTATTTATTTAACTCAGCATCTAGTACCGAAGGTTTCCAATGCCGCCCCAAACTAAAAATGGTTACAAGTTCAGCTTTTTCCTTTATGATGGGCAATGTCGTATTGTAATACACTACCAAAGCATGATTGTCGGCTGTACCTTCACTTCGTTCTCGTTTCTGAAAACTAAATAGATCTTCGCGCCCCCATTCCCTTGGGGAAACGAATTGTCCGTTTGGTAATATTCTATTGTATGCTAACGAAACTGCCGAATTGTTCCATGTATAATCAAACTTTATGCCTAAAATATCAGATGCGTTGTTAGTGAAATAACGGAGGGATTCGTTGGTATTACCACCTTCACCTATTTTATTTTGATGTAACCACTCCATCGCAATGCTTATATTCTGATTCCATTTAAAAGTAGGTTTTAGATAAAAGGTATTTGAGATATTGTCTACAAATTGATTCCAAAGATTTAATTGCAACCTATCCGTAAGCTCTAAACTTGAATTCAACAAAACAATATAGTCGGAATCCGTATTGCCAAAATACTGACTAGGCTGCCCGTTAGCATTACGACCACCGGGGTAGGTGCCAATACTTTCACCAATTCCAAAAAAGGCCCCAGTTGACCTTGGAGCTATTTTATTCAGAACTCCAAGTTGTAGTACATTGGCTTTTTTAGTCTTTAATGTATACCATAGGCCTTGAACTAGGGTAGGAATCATTCGCCCATCCTGGGGATTGATTAGGGGGGTATTAATTTTCATTCTTCCCAATTTGAATCCATGGTTTTGAAATGTATAGGAGGCATAGAGTTCCCCTAATA
>CBDUKC010000079.1:0-11901 GCA_965367705.1 uncultured Maribacter sp.
TCTTGGACGGGGAATATGAGTTTCTGAGGGTGGTGTCCGAAGGTCCGGTTTCTTACTATGCTTTTGAATTACAAGAGCAGGGAGAGCAAATGGTACTAGACATAGCATACCTTAGGAAAGAGAATAGCAACACCTTGCTGAGGGCGGACCAAGGTATTTTTGGACTCAAACGAAAAAGGTTAAGTCTGTTTTTTGCAGATTGCCCGCCACTGGCAGAAAAGATTCAAAACAAGGAATTTAAACATGTGTTTGAAGTTGTAAATTTTTATAACGAATGGAAAAAGAACTCAAAAACGTATTAGGAACGGGTTTACAGCCCTGTTGCTTCGAACCTAAAACGGGGTTTTATAGGGATGGTTTTTGCAAAACAGGGGAAGAGGATTATGGAACCCATGTTGTTTGCGCCATTATGACCAATGAATTTTTGGAATACACAAAGTCAAAAGGAAACGACCTCTCCACACCCATACCGCAATGGTCCTTTCCTGGTTTGGTTGCAGGAGATAAATGGTGCCTCTGTATCTTGCGATGGTTAGAGGCAGTAAAAGCGGAAAAAGCACCTAAGATAGTGTTGGAGGCTACACATGAAAAGGCACTTGACTATACTAGTTTGGATTTGTTGAAAAATTATGAGTTAACAGAAAACTAGTTTTTAAACGCCCAGTTCAAGAATTCTGGAAATATAGTTCCCCAAGTGGGTAAATCATGTTTTCCTCCATCGACCTCTACATATGTGATATCACCTGGGTAGGAATACCCTTTTTTCTCTAATTCTTTAATAACGGCCATGGTATCATCAATAGCATCAATTATACCATTATTATTTCGATCAGCTATTTCGTCTGCCGTACCACATTGAAACCAAAATTTTTGTCCAGCTATGTAGGTTCTATTTTTTACAATATCTAAAATAATTCTGCTTCGATCTAGCTTATCCCCTTTAACAAATGCTTTTTTTCGCCACCAAAACGAACCGCTAAAAACACCTACTTTACTAAAATAAGAGGGGTGGTTATACGCTATATCCAAAGCAGATAAACCTCCCAAGGACATTCCGCAATACACCCAGTCTGTCTGCTCTTTAGAGAGCTTAAACTCAGTCTTTAAAAAAGGAATAAATTCATCAATGATGAATTTGGAATATAGTGCGGCCTTATTACCACGATTTTTAAAATCTGGTGTGTTGGCAGTTCCGTATTCGTTAATTCTATTTTCATTGCATTCGATTCCAACATAGCAAAAAGGCATTAGCGTATTGTCGGAAAAAGCCTTGGTCAAAGTTGTTTCTAATTTCATGGCCTGATAGTCTTGTCCATCGTTCATGAGTAGCACCGGAAACGGTTGTTTGCTTTTTCTGTAATTTCCTGGCGCAACAAATCGAAAACTGACTTTTCGATTCAAATTTTTGGAAAAAAAAGAACCTTTTGCACTTATAAAATTTATCTGAAAACCCATGTTTTACGCTTAGCGAGTGCAAGTATAACGATAAGTAAAAAATAAAATTTGTTATGTTAAAAAATAAATTACTTTTGCGCCCCTTAAACAGTTGATTATTAATCTATTTGCTTAATTTATAAACATGGCAAAAATTGAACACATTCCGTATTACTCCAATATTCTAGGACGTAATATTATGGTTGAAGTTACGGGACACTGGGGACACCCTATTTTAATGTTTCCGTCCTCCGGCGGGCAATATACTCAAAATGCTGATTTTGGATTAAACGCTTCCGTGATGCAACTCGTAGAAGAAGGGAGAGTAAAGTTATATAATGTAGAAACCATAGATATGTTATCTTTTTATGATGACAATATGAATTCTGAAACGAAGATTCATAATTATGAATTGTATATGCAGTTTTTAAAAGATGAATTCATTCCTTATATTCAAAAAGAATGTAATACGCATAGAATAGCTGTTGCTGGGGTTAGTTTTGGGGGGTTTCATGCTGCCAATGTAGCGTTTCGTTTTCCAGATGTAGTTTCTCACCTCATTGCAATGAGTGCGGCGTTTAACATTCGTAATATGACACCACATTGCGAGGATACACGTGTTTATTTCAATTGCCCTGATGAGTTTATGCAAAACGAGGAAAGTTGGAAATACAATCACATGCAGATTGTTTTGGGCACCTCAGATTGGGATATCTGTTTAGACAAGAATAAACATATGTCTGGCATTTTAAACAATAGGGGAATAGCACATTGGTATGATGAGAAAAAATGGCAGGATCATGATTGGCCCCTTTGGAAAATGATGTTCCCGGAATATTTAGGAAAATACTTTTAAGATAATTAAATTAGTAGGGAGCGATACTCGTGACCCAAATTATTGAACAATAGATAACTCAATTTTAAAAACACAATAATTGATTCCTGCCTTTGCAGGAATGAAAAATAAAAATAAAATTATGGCAAAAAAAGTAGGTATTTTATTTGGAATGGAAGACACCTTTCCGTGGGCTTTTATAGACAAGGTAAATGAAATGGGTAAAGGCGAGGTAATCGCAGAAGCTGTTCAGATAGACAAATTACAACAAGGTATAGATTATGGATACCATGTGATCATTGATCGTATTTCGCAGAGCGTTCCTTTTTACCGCGCTTATTTAAAGAATGCTTCCTTAATGGGAACTGCCGTAATCAACAATCCGTTTTGGTGGAGCGCCGACGAAAAGTTTTTCAACAATTGCTTGGCAATGGAACTTGGTGTTCCAGTTCCTAAGACGGTATTGTTACCTTCTAAGGAAAGACCGGATGATACTTCTGAAACTTCTTTTAGAAACTTAAAGGCTCCATTGGATTGGGAGTATATGTTCGATTATATTGGTTTTCCAGCATATATGAAACCACACGATGGTGGTGGTTGGAAAAACGTTTATAAAGTTGAAAGTGCCGACAATCTTTTTGAGTGCTTGGAAGAAACTGGGCAGTTGGTGATGATGCTTCAAGAAGAAATAGAGTTTGACGATTACTACAGAGTATACTGTTTAGGTCAGAAATACGTACATATCATGCCCTACGAGCCAAGAAACGAGTTTCATGCCCGTTATGCTACAGAACCAAAAACAAAAGGCGAGGAACATACGAAACTGATGAAAGTTATCACGGATTATACCTTAAAACTGAATAAGGCTTTAGGATATGATTTTAATACGGTAGAATTCGCCATTCGTAACGGTATTCCTTATGCCATTGATTTCTGTAATCCCGCTCCGGATGCTGATATTAATTCTGTAGGACAAGAAAATTTTGATTGGATCGTGGAGCATTCAGCAAAATTGGCCATTGAAAAAGCAAAGGCGCACAAACCAAAGAAGAACGGAACTTCTTGGGGTTCTTATGTTACTAATGCATCAACACCTGCAACACCTGCGGTTAAAAAAATCCCTTTAAAAACGGCTGCACAAGCAAAAAAAACAGTTGTTAAAACAGCTATAAAAGCCACTTCGGTTAAGAAAACACCTGCAAAACCTGTGACTAAAAAGACGCCGGCCAAAGCAAAATCAGCACCCGTAAAAAAGGCGACAACAGCAAAAAAATCGAAGTAGAAAAGCGTATTTAAAGCACACACGATTATGCATAAATTCACACTGGGAATAGAGGAAGAATTTCAAATTCTGGATAGCGATAGCTTAAAGCTTCATTCCCAGATGTCAAAGATTATCGATGGTGGTAAAGTTTTTTTAAAGGAGCGAATCAAGGAAGAAATGCACCAGTCCATGGTAGAAATGGGGACAAATGTTTGCGAGAACATTGGTCAGGCAAGGGACGAGGTATCTTATCTAAGGCAACAGATTTTCGATCTAGCTTCCAAAGAAGGGTTGCAGGTGGCAGCATCTGGCACGCACCCCTATTCCCATTGGAGTGAGCAGTTGATAACGCCTAATCCTAGGTATGACCAACTTATTGATGAAATGAAAGATGTGGCACGTTCCAACCTCATTTTTGGGATGCACGTACACGTTGCCATACCGAATAGGGAAGAAGGCTTGCAGATAATGAATGTTGCTCGTTATTTTTTACCGCATTTATACGCATTATCCACCAATTCTCCTTTTTGGGAAGGTAGGGATACAGGGTTTAAATCATTTAGATCCAAGATATTCGATAAATTTCCAAGAACAGGAATACCACCATATTTTGCGAGTGTTCCTGAGTACGACGATTTTGTAAATCTTTTGGTGAAAACCAATTGTATAGACAATGGGAAGAAAATTTGGTGGGATATTCGGTTACATCCATTTTACCCAACCGTTGAGTTTAGGGTGTGCGATATGATCATGACCGTTGATGAGGTGGTTTGTATAGCCGCATTAATGCAATGCATCATAGCTAAATTGAGCAAGCTGCATCAGAAAAACCAAAGCTTTCGATCGTATAGGCGTATTTTGATCAATGAAAACAAATGGCGCGCCGCACGCTGGGGCGTTGATGCTAAACTAATTGATTTTGGAAGGCAGGAAGAGGTTGCTTTTCCAACATTGATCAACGAGCTACTGGAGTTTATAGATGATGTAGTAGATGAGCTAGGATGTAGGACAGAGGTAAACTACGTATATCAAATGCTAGAGCAAGGTTCTGGCGCAGATAGGCAACTTAAAGTATACGAGGAGACTAAAGACCTTAAAAAGGTAATGGAATACGTAGTGGCTCAAACACGTAAAGGACTGTAGATAGTATGTAGGTCTTGGTAAACGTAAAATGACTTTTTTACGTTAGGTAGACATATAAAAGATAGATGGAGACAAAATATAGGATTGCTGTTTTAGATATGAATGCCGGGCATGCCAACGAAGGAATGCGCTGTATAAAGATGCTTGTGGAACAGTTCTTAAATCAGAAGCATATTAAAGGAATGTACCAGGTTTTTGATGTGCGTGTACATAACGAAATACCTAAGATCAAGGATTACGATATGTTTATTTCGTCAGGAGGCCCGGGTACACCATTGCTTATGAGTGAGCCTTGGGAAAATACCTACTTCAATTTTTTGGATGCAGTTTTGCTACATAATCTTTCTAAGCCGAATAAAAAGCACCTCTTTTTAATTTGTCACTCTTTTCAAATGGCGTGCTTACACTGGGATTTGGCGAAGGTTACGAAACGTAGATCCACCTCTTTTGGAATTTTACCAATGCATAAAACAAAAAGTGGACAGAACGAAGTGCTGTTTCAAGATTTGGACGACCCTTTTTATGCCGTAGACTCAAGGGATTATCAGGTAATCGGTCCCAAAGAATGGAAACTGGATACGCTGGACGGTAAAGTGTTGTGTATAGAGAAGAACAGGCCAAATGTTGCATTGGAACGGGCCGTAATGGCCATTCGTTTTTCTAATGAAATATTTGGCACACAATTTCATCCAGAGGCAGATGCAGAAGGAATGACCCATTATTTTGAACGTGAAGACAAAAAGGCGGTAGTGATTAAAAGACATGGCAAAAGGAAATACCAAAATATGCTCGAGCATCTTAACGATGACGACAAAATAATGAAGACCAACGCCGTTATCATTCCTAGATTTTTAAAATTGGCAGCGGAAGCGATAGAAAAAACAAAATTACAACTGGCATGATCTCAAAAATTAGGGAACAGTTTAATCAAGGGTTTAAGGATGAATATTACGAAAATCTAAAAAAGGAAGTCGTAGACACGTATGGGGAAGGAACCGCTTTCCGCTTGTCTGAAACACCAATCTTTATTAGCAAAAACGTAAAAAACCAAATATTCGACGCTTGTGAAAGCATTATAAATCAGTTGTGGGAGCTCGATTTTGAAAAAATCAGGAATCAATTTGTACCCAAGCACATACAATCTCCTTCAAAAATAGGAAAGCCACATTTTTTGGCTATTGATTTTGGACTTTGTGAAGATGGTAATGGCGGCATAACACCACAATTAATAGAGCTACAGGCCTTTCCAACACTGTTTTTTTATCAGCCTTTTCTTGGTAAAGCATTTTTGAACAATTATCCGGCGATGCCAAAAGAAGGATTTGATTATTTCTTTAGCGGTTTAGATGAAGCGCAGTATCTAAAGGAAGTTCGAGACGTTATCATTGCAGATGAGAAGCCTGAAAATGTAATCTTGATGGAGCTCTATCCAGAAAAACAAAAGACCAGAATTGATTTTTGGGCCACAAAAAAAGCTTTGGGTATAGATGTGGTCTGTATGACCAAAATAACCAAAGAAGGAAAAAATCTATTCTACAGTAAAGAAGGCGTGAAAACGCAAATTAAAAGGATTTACAATAGGGTGATTTTTGATGAAATTGAGCGTACAAAAGATGTAAAGACAGAATTTAACCTCAACGATGATGTAGCTGTAGAATGGGTTACGCATCCAGATTGGTTCTTTATGATTTCCAAATGTGTGATGCCAAAATTGAAGCACACCAACATACCCAACTCTTTTTATTTGAATGATTTTCCTTCGGACATCGAGCTTGAGAAGTATGTATTGAAGCCTTTATTTTCTTTTGCTGGCTTAGGGATTGATTTATACCCGACTAAGGAAAAAATTGCAGGAATTTCGGATAAGGAAAATTATATTCTTCAAGAAAAGGTAACCTATGCATCTGCTATAAAAACCAACTCGGAAAAGAATTCTAAGGGGGAAATACGTATCCTTTACATTTGGGACGAGAAGAATGACCGACTAAAGCCGGTTATTAATTTAGGTCGTATGAGTAAAGGCGAACTGATCAATGTTTCACATAACACCGAAGAAACATGGATAGGATCGTCAATTGGGTTTTTTGAGGAGTAACCCTGACTCACAAATACGGTTTAGGTTGGAGAATGATTTTTTCTCACTAAACTCATTTTAGAAATCGGTTCTATCCCAGATTGGACGGATAGATTTTAGAATAGTATACCAATTATTCAGCGCTAATTTCTGCCGGCCATTAACTTCGCCACATATTTCCCGACTACATCAAACTCAAGGTTCACCACGGTGCCTTTCTTGTACGAATTGAACCTGGTGTTTTCGTAGGTGTATGGTATTATAGCCACTTGAAATGTATTTACACCAGAATTTACAACGGTAAGGCTAGTCCCATCGATAGTAATAGACCCTTTTTCAATCGTTGGGTTGCCATTGCTAGCATCATATTCGAATGAGAAAAACCAACTTCCATCTTTTTCTTCAACTTGGGTGCAAACACCAGTTTGGTCTACATGGCCTTGTACAATATGACCATCTAATCTAGAGCCCAAAATCATTGCTCGTTCTAGATTTACTAGATTCCCAATTTTCAAATCGTTTAAACTGGTTTTTTGTAGTGTTTCGTCAATTGCCGTTACGGTATAGCAGTCTCCGTCTACTGCTACCACGGTTAAGCAAACACCGTTATGTGCCACGCTTTGGTCAATTTTTAGTTCTGACGTAATGTTAGATTTTATAGTAATGTCGAGATTGGTTGCTTTGGCATCCAGACCAACGACTTCTCCTAATGTTTCAATAATACCAGTAAACATGTATCGTTTTTATTAAGTAGTTTTGTGCTTGATTTTAGATAGCACAATAAATTGATTTATATAACCCTTTCACCTCTCTTTTTGAGAGGACAAAACTGTAAAAATAGTTTTAAACAGGGATACAAAGGTAAAGATTATCATGGAGGAAAACAGGAAAATTAGGTTAGGGATATCCATAGGGGATCTGAATGGAATTGGCTGTGAAGTTGCGCTAAAAACGTTTGAAGATAGTAGAATGTTGGATTTTTGTACACCCATATTTTTTGCTTCCAACAAAACTATTTCGCACCAAATGAAGGTGTTGGACATGAATATTGTTTTTAATGGCGTGCCGGATGCTGCAAAAGCGATAGATGGGAAAGTAAATATTGTTAACGTTTGGAAAGAGATTCCCAATATTCAATTTGGAGAAGCGACAGAGGAGGCAGGAAAATTTGCCATTCAATCCTTAAAAGCTGCTGTAGCTGCGCTAAAGGAAGGGATTATCGATGTTTTGGTTACTGCTCCCATTAATAAAAGCAATATTCAATCCGAAGAATTCAAGTTCCCTGGGCACACGGATTACCTTGCACAGGAACTGGAAGGCGAAAGCCTTATGTTTATGGTAACGGACGACCTTAAAGTAGGTCTTCTAACAGACCATGTGGCAGTTAAGGATGTAGCCTCTGCAATTATTCCAAGATTGATACGGGACAAGGTGAACACGATTGAAAAGTCGCTTATGATGGATTTCGGTATTCGAAAACCTCGGATTGCGCTATTAGGGATAAATCCACATAGTGGGGATAATGGTGTTATAGGAAAAGAGGATGATGAGGTATTAAAACCCGTTATTCAGGAAATGGCAAATAATGGGCATTTGGTCTACGGCCCTTATTCCGCGGATAGTTTTTTTGGCTCGGACGGATATAAAAAATTCGATGCTATTTTGGCTGCCTATCACGATCAAGGCCTTATTCCGTTTAAAACCTTGTCTTTTGGGAAAGGTGTTAATTTCACTGCGGGATTGGATAAGGTAAGAACCTCGCCAGATCATGGTACGGCTTATGAAATTGCAGGTAAAGGCAAGGCAGACCATACTTCGTTCAAAGAGGCCGTATTTACAGGGTTAAGTATATTTAAAAATAGAACCGAGTATAGAGGGCTTACCGAAAATGTCCTCAAAAAACAACGGATTAAGCGATAATCGTTTCGTTTTTTTAAGTCTAAATCTATAAAAGATAAATAGTTGATAACTATTGTCATTTATCAAAATAATAGTATCTTTGCACCCGCCTTTTAAGGTAAAATTTATAATTTAAGTTGTACACAATGAAGCAAAAGGAGTTTACTATTCCTTTCTCTGGATTGAAGCAAGGAAAGCACAACTTTAATTTTGAAATTGATAAAACGTTCTTTGATTCTTTTGAATACGATGATTTTAACGATGCCAAAATCAGTGTGGCTGTTCTTTTAAATAAGACATCTACGATGATGGAGTTGGATTTTAGCGCTTCTGGTACCGTAAATGTAAATTGTGATATTACAAGTGAACCCTATGACCAACCTGTAGCTTCAGAGCTAAGATTGATCGTAAAATTTGGAGAAGAATACAACGATGAGGATGATGAAATCCTTATCCTTCCCCATGGTGAGCATGAATTGGATATCGCCCAGTTTATGTATGAAATGTCGGTCTTGGCTGTGCCTCAAAAAAGAGTTCATCCAGGAATTGCCGATGGAACCTTAAAGTCAGATGTACTGGATAGGCTTCAAGAGCTACAACCAAAAGGAAAAGAAGAGAATACAGAAGAAAACGACCCAAGATGGGACGAATTGAAAAAACTATTAACGGATAAATAAAAGTTTTATAATGGCACATCCTAAAAGAAAAATTTCCAGAACTAGGAGAGATAAGAGAAGAACACATTACAAAGCGGTGGCACCAACATTGGCTACCGACTCCACAACTGGAGAAATGCACTTGTACCATAGAGCACACTGGCACGAAGGAAAATTATACTACAGAGGCCAAGTTTTAGTAGACAAAACAGAAGAAGCAGAAGCGTAATAGCGGTTTCTATACAATAGATAACTCCCACCTTTAATCAAGGTAGGGAGTTTTTTTTCGTTTTATAGTATTGCTACTAGTGGAGGATTGAAGTAGCCCTACTTCGCTCCCCATATTTCTAAGGAGTATTTTTTTAAAAACAAGGTCATTATAAGTTAAAAGTCAGCTAAAATCATTAATTTTCACAACTTTTGACCTGTTTTTGAACGGTTTTTACACAAAAGCAATTAAAATATGACCAAAATAACCGCTGCTATTACCGCTGTGGGTGGCTATGTTCCCCAATTTGTCCTTACCAACAAAATGTTGGAGGGCATGGTTGACACTAATGACGAGTGGATAACCAGTAGAACAGGAATAAAAGAGAGAAGAGTACTAAAAAAGGAAGAGGGAGAGGGAACCTCTTATTTGGCAATTAAAGCTGCTAATAATCTTATTGAAAAAAAGAAGCTAGACCCAGCTGAAATAGATTTGGTTATTGTGGCAACTGCCACGCCAGACAGCCTGGTAGCATCGACAGCGGCATTTGTCGCCTCTGAGATAGGGGCAAATAACGCTTTTGCGTACGATTTGTTGGCCGCCTGTTCCAGTTTTCTTTTTGGGATGTCTACCGTAGCCTCGTATATAGAAAGTGGTCGCTACAAGAAAGTACTGTTAATAGGAGCGGATAAAATGTCGTCCATTTTAGATTATACAGACCGTACCACATGTATTATTTTTGGGGATGGTGCTGGCGCAGTGTTATTTGAACCGAACACCGAAGGGCTTGGGCTACAGGATGAATATTTACGATCAGATGGTACTGGGAGACAATTCCTTGGTATGGAAGGTGGGGGTTCTATTATGCCAGCCACCGAAGAATCTGTAAAGAATAAAAAACATTATATATTTCAAGAAGGGAAAACAGTATTCAAGTTCGCTGTTTCCAACATGGCAGATGTTGCCGAACGTATCATGAACCAGAATAACCTAAGTAGTTCGGATGTAACTTGGTTAGTGCCACATCAGGCAAATAAACGAATTATAGATGCTACGGCAAACAGAATGGGCGTGGATCCCTCCAAAGTAATGATGAATATTCAGCGTTATGGGAATACCACCTCTGGAACTTTACCTTTATTGTTGCATGATTATGAAAAGCAGCTTAAAAAAGGAGATAATCTTGTATTTGCTGCTTTTGGCGGCGGATTTACCTGGGGCTCTATTTATTTAAAGTGGGCCTACTAACATATTTAAAGACCACCTAAACATATTTTACACTATGGATATTAAAGAAATACAAAGCCTTATTAAGTTCGTAGCCAAATCTGGCGCTAGCGAAGTAAAATTAGAAACGGACGATATCAAAATCACCATCCGTACAGGAAGCCTTAGCTCCAATGAACCTACGTATGTGCAATCCATGCCTATGGCACAAGCTCCAATGATTCAGGCAGCACCTGTGCAAGCAGAAACATCAGGAACGCCAGCTGTTCCTGCTAATGATGCCGCTGCAGATGACGATGCTAAGTATATTACCATTAAGTCTCCTATTATTGGAACGTTCTACAGAAAACCAGCGCCGGACAAACCGTTGTTTGTGGAGGTAGGTGATACCATTTCAACTGGAGACGTGCTCTGTGTAATCGAAGCAATGAAATTGTTTAACGATATAGAATCTGAAGTTTCTGGAAAAATCGTTAAGGTATTGGTAGATGATTCTTCACCAGTAGAATTTGATCAGCCATTATTCTTGGTAGATCCGTCATAATTTTAAGTTTAGAAGTTTTACAGTTTACGGTTGAAGGCTCTAGGCATTTTAACCAACAAACGACTAAACCATAAACTCTTAAACTAAAATACTATGTTCAAAAAAATACTAATAGCAAATAGGGGAGAGATTGCATTACGAGTTATACGTACATGCAAGGAAATGGGGATAAAGACAGTGGCCGTGTACTCAAAAGCAGATGAAGAAAGCCTACACGTTCGTTTCGCAGATGAAGCGGTCTGTATAGGTCCCGCTGCAAGTAGCGAATCCTACCTTAAAATACCCAATATTATAGCCGCTGCAGAAATTACCAATGCAGATGCCATACACCCAGGTTATGGGTTCTTATCTGAAAACTCTAAGTTTTCAAGAATATGCGCCGAGCACGAAATTAAGTTTATCGGTGCCTCCGGGGATCAAATAGATCGTATGGGAGATAAGGCTACGGCAAAAGCCACTATGAAAGAAGCTGGTGTACCTTGTGTTCCAGGTTCTGCAGGCCTATTGAAAGATGTTGCCGATGCTAAAAAAATAGCAAAGAAAATGGGCTACCCCGTAATGATAAAAGCTACGGCCGGTGGAGGAGGTAAAGGAATGCGTGCCGTTTGGAAGGAAGA